>CAYNUR010000150.1:0-3571 GCA_964400435.1 uncultured Candidatus Peribacteria bacterium | reverse complement strand
ACCCACATTACAATGATGAGCAAGAAGATTTAGCTGAAGTGTCTGTTATTGAAATTCCATCGGTTGATAGATTGCTCTGTTTAGATTTTTTTGAAACTGTGATTCAGAAGTATTCAGATTGTGAAGATCGACGTTCTGAAGTGAAAAGAGCTGTTCGAAAGGTGGGGATTGAAGAATTTTATTCTGAGGTGGAATTTGATAGTAATAGAGCGAATTATTATAAATTGTTAGCAAAAGCTTTTGAAATTTATGTGAATTCTGTAGGTATTCCAGAAATTCCTGATTTTTCTGAGGACTTTGAAGGAGATATTTTTGAAAAAGTTCTTAAGCATTATGTTTCGCACTTCGAAGATTTTTTGAATACTTCTTCGGATCAAAATTTATCTAGACTTGTTGAAGAAGTTAAATTCTTCTATGAGGAAGAATTATTTACTTTTTCTCTTTTGGACTCATATGCCGAGGGGATGTCAACGGCATTAAGTATTGGTGTTTTTAAACCTGTTGTTCTCAGTGAAAAATTATGTGAAAGAGATTTGGTTGGTTTTGATAAAAAAATAGTTATAGAGATTCTTAAGAATTATTGGCAGTTAGTTTCTAAGATTGCGACAAACAACATTTCTTTATTGGCGATAATATCTGATATAATCCAAAAACCTAAATATTGGAGGATAGTAGAATCTCCAAGGGGATATGCATTAGATTTGGCTCCAGAAGTTTTGGATGAGTTAGAGCAGATTTTTAGATCTGAATTTTTTGATTCAATGACTGAAAGAATTGGATGTCCCGCTTTTTACGTTCGTACAAAAGTTTTTGGCAATATGATTTACTATGTTTTCAATCAAGGAATTGACTTTATGGAAAGGAATTATCGTAAAAGAGTTGAGGAAAGCTAGTTTAATTTTTTGCTTCTTGAATTCCCGGTTTTGAAATTTCATAACAGTAAAACTTTTCTTATATTAAAAGAGGTTGTTTTAGTATGAAAAAAATTTTTTGCAAGAAATGAATATTTTTGTTGTCTTTTAGTACTTTTTTATGTAGCATTGCGAAAATTTTATTTATGTTTTATGGATATTTATAATGTTGCAATCGTAGCCCATGTAGATCATGGAAAAACAACTTTAGTAGATGCTTTGTTGAAGGCTGGAGAAGGATTTGATGAACACAAAGGTTTAGAAGAACGAGCGATGGATAGTAATGATCAGGAAAAAGAGCGTGGAATTACTATTTATGCGAAGAATGCTGCAATTAAATATAAAGGAGCAAAAATTAACATTGTTGATACGCCTGGGCATGCTGATTTTGGTTCGGAAGTTGAGCGTGTTTTGAGAACAGTGGATGCGGTGATTCTTGTAGTTGATGCTTATGAAGGACCAATGCCACAGACAAAATTTGTTTTGAGAAAATCATTGGAGTTAGGACATAAGGTTTTGGTTGTAATTAATAAAATTGATAAACCAATGGCTCGTCCAGATGAGGTTGTTGATTTGACTTTTGACTTATTTTCAAATCTTGGAGCAAGTGATGATCAATTGGACTTTCCTTATATTTATGCAGTTGCAAAAGATGGAGTTGCGGTAAGAGAACTAGATGATGAACAAAAAGATATTTCTCCTTTGATCGATTTTATTATGGAGAATGTACCAAAGGCAAAAAAAGCTGATGATGCGCCTTTTAGGATGCAACCTGCGACTTTGAGTTATGATAATTTCTTGGGAAGAATGGCTGTAGGTAGAGTTTATGAAGGTGTTTTGAAAACTAATGATTCTGTTACAGTTATTGATTTAGATGGAAATAAGAGAAAGGGTAAGGTTTCTAAAATCTTTACTTTTGATGGAATGGAAAAAGTAGAAGCTAATGAGGCTGTTTCTGGTGATATTGTTGCAATTGCTGGGCTTCCAAATATTTTCGTTGGTGAAACAATTACAACAGATGAAAATGCTGAAGCTTTACCGGCAATTAAGGTAGATCCGCCGGCTTTAGCGATTGAGTTTATGGTTAATGATTCGCCATTTGGTGGAAGAGAGGGGAAATTTGTAACTGGAAGACAGATAAAAGATCGTTTGCAAAAAGAATTAGAGACAAATGTGGGTTTAAAAATTGAATTTAGTAATGATAGTGATGCTGTAAAAGTTTATGGTCGTGGTGAAATGCATATTTCAGTTTTGATTGAGTCTATGCGAAGAGAAGGTTTTGAGCTTCAAATTTCTCAGCCAGAAGTTGTTATGCGTGAAATTGATGGTCAAAAGCATGAACCGGTTGAGGCGGTAGTAGTAAATGTTCCAGAAGAAATGTCTGGTTCAGTTATTGAATCACTAGGTAAAAGAAAGGGGATTGTTCAAAATATGAATACTGCAAATGGAAATACAACTTTAGAATTAGAAGTTCCTACTAGAGGTTTATTGGGGTTTAGATCTCAGTTTTTAATTATGACAAGAGGTGAGGGAACTTTGTATCATGCCTTCGATTGTTTTAAACCTTATATGGGGCCGATTGAGAAACGTGCAGTTGGTTCTTTGATTTCTGGAGAAACTGGAACAGCAATGGCTTATTCACTTTGGAAGCTTCAAGAAAGAGGTCCATTATTTATTGAAGCGGCGACAGAAGTTTATGAAGGAATGGTAATTGGTGAACATAATCAAGGAACTGATTTGGTTGTTAATCCTATTAAGAATAAAAAATTAACGAATGTTCGTTCTTCTGGAGCTGATGAAGCTTTGAATTTAACTCCTATAGTGGAGATGACTTTGGAGAAAGCGATTGAATATATTGATTCTGATGAATATGTGGAGATTACACCGACGAGAGTTAGGTTGAGAAAGAAATACCTAAAAGAGCATGAACGTAAAAGAAAATAACTAAAAAAATGTCACATTATATTTGTAAGGGAAGTTGTGGGGGAACTTTGAATGAAGTTGGTATCTGTGAAGCTGATCGTTGTACTAATCAGTGGGAGATGATGGAAGAGTGCAATTGTAGTGATGGTCGTCATGGGAAAAGTTTAGAAGTTAAGGATTCCAATGGTGCAACTTTGAATGATGGTGATAAAGTTGCCTTAATAAAAGATCTTACTTTAAGAGGGTCTTCAACTGTGATTAAGAGGGGAACAAAGACAACAATTCGGCTAACTGATAATCCTGAGGAAGTTGATGCGAAGGTTGATGGTATGTCGATTGTCTTAAGGGTAGAGTTTCTGAAGAAGCTATAACTTTGACAAAATGGCTTAATAGTACTATTTTAAAGTTGTTTAGTAAGGTTTAAGAGTAGGTGAAAAAATATGTGTGGGGCATTATTTTAATGTTAAATAATAATAACAAATTAGAGATTGGTTTTGCTGAAGGCGAAAAGGTTTTGACTACTTTTCGTCGCCATTGGATTTACTTGGTTCCAAGTTTAACCGTTGGTATTTTAGGACTTTTCTTATTGTTTACCTTTGTTTTTTTAGCTGAGAATTCTTTATTTGATTCTGATCAGTTTCAGACTATTTTTCTAATTGTTTCTTTGACGAGTTTAGTTTTGTTGGTTGCAATAATGTCTAGAGGGTACATTAATTGGTATTATGATTATTATCAAA
>CAYNUR010000149.1:0-3634 GCA_964400435.1 uncultured Candidatus Peribacteria bacterium | reverse complement strand
GTTCACTACGAAGACGGTAATTACGTAAGAGCATTAACAAGAGGAAATGGAGTTCTGGGAGAAGATGTTACCCATACTGTAAAAACAATTCAAAGTATTCCAATGACTTTGAGAGAAAACATAACTTTAGAAGCTTCAGGAGAAGTTTTTCTTTCAAAAAAAAATTTCGAAAAATTAAATAAAGAGCAAGAAAAATTAGGTGAAGCAAAATATGCAAATGCTAGAAATACAGCAGCAGGAACTATTCGACAACTTGATCCACAAGTAGCTTCTTCAAGGAATTTAGATATGTTTTTTTACCATATTGATAATGATTTAAAGGCGGAAGTTGAAACTCAAGAGCAAGGTCTAAAAAAACTGCAAGATTTAGGTTTAAAAACGGAGAAGCATTTTAAAAAATTCACAGACATTGAAAAACTAATAAAATACTGCGAGTCTTGGCATGGAAAAAGAGAAAAAATGGATTATGAAATTGATGGATTAGTAATAAAAGTTAACGATTTTTCGCAACAACAAAGAATGGGATCTACAGCCAAAAGCCCACGTTATGCTGTTGCATATAAATTTCCAGCGGAACAAGTTTCCAGCCAAATTTTAGAAGTTCATTTTCAAGTGGGAAGAACAGGAGCAATAACTCCAGTTGCAATTATGACCCCAACTTTAGTTGCAAACACAACAGTTTCTCGTGCAACACTACATAACGAAGATGAAATTGATAAAAAAGATATTAGAATAGGGGACACTGTAGTAATCCAAAAAGCAGGAGATATTATTCCAGAAGTTGTTGAAGTTATAAAAGATCTACGAGATGGGTCTGAAAAGAAAATAAAGTTTCCCAAAAATTGTCCTGTTTGTCACGAAAAGATTACTCGAATAGAAGGGGAATCTGCATACAGATGTACAAACGATGATTGTTACGCTAAACAAAAAGGTGGAATCGAACACTTTGTTTCTAGAAAAGGTTTCAATATCGATGGTTTAGGTGAAAAAGTTGTAAATCAATTATTCGAATCTGGGTTAATTCAAGGTCCTCAAGGATTATTTAAGTTGAAAAAAGAAGACCTACTTGAACTTGATCTCTTTCAAGAAAAAAGAGCAAATAATTTAATTGAGAGTATCTCAAGTTCAAAAACTTTGCCTTTAGACAGATTTATTTATTCGTTGGGAATACGTTATTTAGGTGAACAAGGAAGTTATGATCTAGCAAAGTTTATAGTTAAGCATTCAAAAAAAGAAAAAATCACAATTCAGGATTTCTTAAAAGAAATAACAAGTTTGTCACTTGAAGAAATAACAAATATTGATGGTGTTGGAAACAAAATTGGTGAAATGATTCATCACTGGTTTAATGAACAAAGTAATCAAGAATTACTAAATGAAATGCAAGAATTAGAAATACTTGTAACAACTGACAACCTAAAGTCTGAAGGTAAGTTATTAGGGAAAAGTTTTGTATTAACTGGTTCACTAGAAAAAATGACAAGGGATCAAGCAAAATCGCTGATTAAAGACAATGGCGGGAAAGTTCAATCATCAGTTAGTACTCAGACTGATTTCCTGATAGCAGGTGAAAAAGCAGGATCTAAACTTACAAAAGCTAAGAGTCTGGGAATAGAAATTATTAACGAAGAGCAGTTCTTAAATTTAATCAAATAATTCATCTAATCCATTAATTCTCCACCAAAAATCTCCAAGGCTTGATTAACCATATCACCACCTTCATTTTTTGTTGTATTATTTTGATTTGAACTCGTATTGTGTTCTTCTTGAGGAGGTGGCGGAGCTGGAGGTTGAAAAGAGTTAGCTGTTTTAGTCACAGATTTTATTTCAATTTCCTTAACAATTGATTCAATCTTTAAATTTGAATTTGTTAATTCAGAAATAACACTTTCAAGAACTACAACATTTTCTTGTTCCATAACTTTATTCTTGTGAAAGTTTGTCGAAAATTGCAGAGTAAGTTTTCCAGAAACGCAATCAACCGGTTTTGCATTTTTTAAAGACATCCTCAAAGACGGTTTTTTTACACGTTCAGTTATTCTAGGCCACTTATCTTTCAGCATTTCCATAGAAATCTCACCAGTAAAAGTTGAATCTTCAGAATCCTTTGAGATTTCAGTTTTATTCTCTTCCTTAATCTCTATTTCTTTTTTTTCTTCAACTTTCTCAGTTTCCGACTGACTAGGTTCATTCACGTTTTCAGATTCAGTTTTTTCACTTCTCTCTACTTTTAATTCCACATTTTTCTTTAATTCTTTTTTCTTCTCAGCGAGTTGATCTCTAGAAGGTTCACTCACATTTTGTACTTCACTCACAAACTCCATCCCATCAGGCTTTTCATATTTTCCAGTAATTTTAATCACTGCAATTTCTAATGGCAATTGAGGAAGAGTCGGGTTGAATGTGTTTTGCGCCTCTTGGAAAATTTCAATCATTTCCATAATCCTCCCCACCGCTTGTTGTTTATTTTCTTTCACACAAGCAAGTAGTTTATCTCTCAAGATTTCCACAAAGTCATGAATAAATTGTTTCAAATCGCTTCCCTGAATATGTAAATCATTTACCACTTTTAAGCCAGCATCTGTATCATTCATTCTTAACGCAGTGTATAAATCTTCCAATAAGCTTAGGTTACTAACACCCAAAACCTCTTGAACATTTTCAAAAGTAATCTTCCCATCGATTGGAAGTTGTTCAAGCAAGCCAATTGCATCTCTCATACCACCATCAACATGCTTGCTTATAGCCTTTAAAGAATTTTCATCAATAGTAATGTTTTCTTGTTCAGCAATAAATTTAAGACGTTCAGCAACCGTTTCCTGTTCAATCCTCCTAAAGTCAAAACGCTGACAACGAGAAATAATTGTTTCAGGAATTTTATGAACTTCTGTAGTTGCTAAAATAAAATAAGCATGACTTGGAGGTTCTTCCAATGTTTTTAAAAGAGCATTAAAAGCTTCTTTGGTCATCATATGCACTTCATCTATTATATAAACTTTAAATTTAGAACGACTAGGTGCAAAGTTTATTTTTTCTTTAAGGTCACGGACTTCATCAATACCACGATTAGATGCAGCATCAATCTCAATCAAATCAATCAATCGACCTTCGTTAATATCTTGGCAAAATTCACATTCACCGCACGGTTCATATTCATCATTCAGATTCTCACAATTTAAGGCCTTTGCAATCAATCGAGCCGAAGAAGTTTTTCCAGTTCCTCGTGGCCCAGTAAACAAATAGGCATGCGCTACATGTTTATTCTTCAAAGCATTAATTAAAGTCGTTTTTACATGGTTCTGACCAACAAGGTTTTCAAAATTATGTGGTCTATATTTGCGATAAAGTGAAATTTCATCCATAAAAAATTCTCATTATTTGGGGTCAGAATTCTAACATGTAATAATTAGTCTGTAGAACCAAATAACTTGACATTCTATATCCAAAATTAAAAAATGAACTCAATTCTTCCATAAGTATCAACAATGAAAAAGTTTGAAACGGATCAGAAAATTTATCTATTTGTAAATCATATTTGCTAGCAACATTTGCAGGGCTTTGGGGTATGTTAATTGTAGATACAACGGAAACTTTAATAAGTAAGACTGAGGAAGTTTATAGTTTTATATTAACT
>CAYNUR010000148.1:0-3642 GCA_964400435.1 uncultured Candidatus Peribacteria bacterium | reverse complement strand
ATTATGGTTAGAAATTTAGATTTTTCTTGAAACTTAAATTTTTCATTCATAATTAAAGTTATTCTATTAGCCTTAGCAGAGAAAAAAAGAGGTAAGAAATTTTCCAATCCACTAATATTTGGAAGTTTAAGTTTTGTAATTTATTACTTTCTTATGACCTCAGTCACAAAAGAGATTATTGAACTAAATCTTCCAATAGTTTTTTAATTTTTCCGATTCCTCTTCAGTTTTCGAATCATTTGCTGAATCTTCTTCTCAAAGTTCTCTTTAGAAAACTGTAAAGCATGTCTTCGAATAGTCATCGGGCGGTAGAATTTTTCATTATACATTAACCGAGCAAGGCCATCCTCCATTGACTCAACTGTTTGTTCAAAAAAGAATTCGCCAGTTTTACCAGAAATAACAGTTTCCGTACATCCACCTTTTCCAAAAGCCAAAACTGGTTTACCACAAGCCATAGCCTCAACTGCAGAAATACCAAAATCTTCTTCACCTGGAAAAATTAGTGCTCTACAACTTTCTAGATAATCTTTTACGACATTATCATTTTTAAAACCTAGAAAATCAATATTTTCACCAGCTATCATTTCTAAATATTCACGTTGAGCGCCATCACCGATTATCACCAACCTTCTACCAATCTTATTAAACATTTGCACAGCCAAATCAATTTTTTTATATGGCGACAAAGTAGACACAATTAAGAAAAAATCTTCATTTTTGCCTTTTGCTCTAAACCTTTCTGTATCAACTGGTGGATAAACAATTTCACTATTTTGTCTAAAGTACTTTTTTATCCTCTTTTTTACATTATTTGAGTTTGCTAAATACATGTCTGGACGATCAGCTGCCAAATAATCCCATTCCCTCAAATATTTCACTAAATTTCTATAAATAATTTTTTTGAACCCTGAAATTTCATTCTCCTCAAAATATTCGTTACTCCAGTCCCACGCATATCTCATAGGGGAGTGGCAATAACATAAATGTAATGTTTCCAATGGAACAATAATTCCATGCATAAAAGCAGAGCTAGAACTGATAACTAGGTCATAATTAGAAAAATCAAACTCTTCGATCAATCGGGGAAATTGATTAGTAAAAAACTTATATCGTTTTTTTAGTATACTTGGAGAATTACTAATTGAAGAAGCAATAACTCGTTCTCGAGGAAATTTATGGCCAACAATTTTTTCATCGTAAAGCAGTGTAAAAATTGTTGCCTCAGGGAAAATTTTAGATAATTCAAAAGTTACTCTTTCTGCACCACCTAGCTTTAATAAAAAATCATGAGCAATTGCAATTTTCATAAAATAAATATATCACACAAAAAAATTTAGACATAAAAAAAAGAGGGTTTTTAAAACCCTCTTTCTCTATTTTCTGAATAAAATTATTCAGCTGATTCTTCTTCCATCATTGCGTCACCATCTACTTCCATACCATCTATTTCTTCAAATGCTTCTTCCATAGCTCCGAATGCATCTGAACCGCATTCTTCGATTGCTGCTAAGATAGCTGCTTGTACTTCTTCATCGTTTTCGTACTTAGCAGTAATTTCTTCCATCGCAGTATCGTTGTCTGCATCAAATCCATAGCTAGCATAGATTTCTTTTGTGTCTTCTTCTAATGCAGGATCAAATAGATTGTCTGATTCGAAGATTAAACATGTAGCTTCAACTGTTGCATCAATAAAAGCTTGTTTTTCATCAGCAGGTCCACCACCACAGGCAGTTAAAACTACTGAAGCCCCTAAAGCGATTGCCATTAATTTTTTCATAATTCTAGTTTAAAAATTAGCAATTGAAGCCATCATACCTTTTCAGAAGTAATTGTCAAACTCCTCGTAATCCCAAGTGTTAACTACATCTTTTGGTGTTAGCCAACCTCGACGAGCTATACCAATTCCAAATTTTATAAATTCCGGATGATCAACAGAGTGAGAATCAGTATTGATAGCAAACTTCGCTCCTTTATCTTTTGCGATACGAATGTACTTATCAACTAGATCTAATCTCATTGGGTTTGAATTTATTTCCAAAACAACCTTATTATCAACACATGCATCAATTATTTTCTCCATATCAAAATTCATTTCAGGTCTTTTATTAATTAATCTCCCAGTAGGATGACCTAAAATTCTCACATAAGGATTTTTCAAAGCTTTTAAAAGACGTTTTGTCTGATCTTGTTCATCTAGTCTTGCATGTAAATGTGCGCTAGCAACAACTATATCAAGATTTTTTAGTATAGTATCGTCAAAATCTAATTCGCCATCTTTCAATATATCAACTTCACAACCTTTTAAGATTTTAATTTTACCATTCAGCTCTTTGTTTAACTCTTCAATTTCCTTCCATTGTTTTTTGATCTTTTTTTCATCCATCCCGCCAGTGATTCCTACAGCTGATGAATGATCAGTAATTGCAAAATAATCGTAACCTCTCTCAATAAAAGTTTCCGCCATTTCTAGAATAGTGTTCTTTCCATCACTATATTTACTATGACAATGTAAGTCAGCTTTTATGTCATCAACCTCAACAAATTTAGGAAAACTTTTATGACTTTCTGCATATTCAAATTCACCATTATTACTTCGGATTTCAGGAGGAATAAAGCACAGACCTAACTTTTCAAAAATTTCTTCCTCAGTTTCACCTATTAACATTTTGTCACCCTTAAAAAGTCCGTATTCATTGACCTTCCAGCCTTTCTTCTTGGCGATATCTCTTATCTTAATATTATGCTCTTTATTTCCTGTAAAGTAATGCAATGCTGCTCCAAAACTTTCGCTAGCAACTACTCTTAGATCAACCTGTATTCCACTTTGAAGTATTACAGAAGATTTTGTATCACCCTTAGCAATAACATTTATTACATCTTCATACTCAGTGAAAAAATCCATTATTTTTTCATGGCTTTTTTCAGGACTACTAACAGTTGTAAGAATATCAATATCTCCAATAGTTTCCTGTGATCTTCTTAAACTACCAGCATATTGTATTTTCCTAATCTCTTTACACTTTTTCAAGTAATTAATATATCTCTCAGCTTCTTGTAACGCCTCATCAACAAGGTGTCTATCTTTAGAAAATTGTGAATACTCTTCTAACGCTTTTAAAATTTCTTTTTCACTTTTTTCTCCCATGCCTTCTAATTCATGAATTTTTCCTTCTTGAGCAGCTTTCTTTAAACCATTTAAATCTTCAATTCCAAGTTCAGAGTAAAGTAGTTTTACTTTCTTTGGTCCCAAAGTCCGAACTTCCAACATTTCTAAAAGCCCATTCGGGAAGTCTTCCTTGAGTTTTTCATGCTCTAAACATTTGCCGGTTTTTACGAGTTCAACAATTTTTTCTTGGAGTCCTTTTCCAATTCCTGGAATTTTTTCTAATGACTTTGGGTCTTCTTCAACTAGATTCCTCAAGTCTTGGGGTAAATTAATTACAGTCAATGCCCCCTTTCTATAAGCATTTACACGGAAAAAATTTTTTCCTTTAATATCAAGAATATTCCCCATTTCCTCAAAAACTTTTGCAATAGCTTTATTATCCATAAATAAAAAATAACACTAAGATCGAATTTATTAAACAAATTTTAACTATACTTTTCTTTGAATTCTAGGACTTAAAAAAATTACTAGTT
>CAYNUR010000147.1:0-3643 GCA_964400435.1 uncultured Candidatus Peribacteria bacterium | reverse complement strand
GGAATATATAAGTAATTAATTTTCAATTTTTTAAGCTGTTTTATGTCTTTGTTTGTGTTTCTTGGATACGATCTAAAATCGCTTTTTTTATTGAATTGTTTTGGATTTACGAAAATTGATACTAAAGTTTTTAACTTAGAAAAAACAAAGTAAACGGCAAAAAAGAAGTGTACTAAAATAAACAAATTATAAACGCCCATAAGTGGACCAAATTCATCAGCAACCCAAACTCCATTTTCCACAACTTGGGATTTTAGTACATATGGGGTAAAAAGAGTAATAAAGACGAAAACCACATAAAAAAGAAACACCGGTTTCAAAACAATTCCCTTCAAATCTACAGTTTTCTTAGGAAAAAAATAATAAAACCAAACAAAGAAAATCGCCATCAACAAGGAAAATCCATAAGCTAAACGCCCCAAAAATAAAAACTCTTCCACTTGAATTCCTGGATTTGGAAAATGCAAAACGAAATACATCAAAACAGACCAAACCGCAGTAGAAAAACACGACAAAAAGAAAATAAAATGGCTCCTAGATTTATAATTCAACAATGTCATTAAACCCAAAATAAATACTAATATTGACGCAGAGAAATTGACGATGAGAAAAAAGCTAGCCATGAATATAGTTACCAATAGAGCAAAACATACTCCATGAGCTCACCAAGGTCAATTAATTCCCTGCTGCTATTAACCTGCTACAACTTGACTCTTAAGCCTTTTGAACTCTTCTGGAGAAAGCATCATTGCTTGCAAAAACCTCTTCACTTCTCCAACCATAAGAATTAAATCTTCAGATAAGACCCCTTCCACATCTAAGACTCCACCTACCTTCAAAACTTGATGATACATCTTACCTTTCTCTGTTTCTCCCAACCCCCAATAATTTTGAATTACCTCTGGTGGAAAAGACATAAAAAGACTCTTCATTAACTTTGGCAAAATTCCCTTAGAACGATATTGAGGATCTACAATTGTACAGTTATAAAGCAAAATCTTAGATTCAGGTGTTAACGTTATCTCCGCACCATTTTCAACCAAAACTTCATTTATTGAATCCATAAAAAGATCAAAATCTCTAGAATCTTCCGGTCTCTTATCCTTCGAATATGTGTACGGGTGTCCCCACTCTTCAGAATTAAATGAATCCCTTGGAGTCGACAAATTAGCATAAGTCATTCCAATAATTTTATGATCAATCGGCGACCTAACTAACGAAACATACGCATCTTGTGAAAGTTTTTCAGCCAATTTCTTCTTCACCAAATCTGTATCCATAAACCTAGACATCGGCTGTTCACAACAAGGACAATCAGGAATGACATTAAATTTTTCCTGAATTTCCAAAGGGACAGAAAAATCAGAACCATAAATATCCTTAGCAGAAAATCTCATACCACCATCTAAATTCGCATCACAATCAAAACAAACTACATCATTTGGCCACTCATTTCTAAAAGTATAAAGGAAATATTCAGAAATTTCTTCCACCAACTCAGGAGAAAGCGGAGAAGAATAAGACTCGACTTTCGGTCTAAATGTAGCTAAAGATTCTTTAATATTATTGTCTTCTTCAACAAAAGTTCCTGGAGCAATCGTCAATTTTTCCCCCTCACTTATCTCACGATTTGAAAAAACAACAAAATAATCATTACCAACATTTTGAACCACACAATTTGGCTCACTAGAATGCTCCATTCTACTTAGAACTGAGTTCGAAATTAAATATCGATTTAGACTCAGTTGAAGAGTTCGGGAGCTCAAAACTTCACCACTAATCTCTTGGCCGTACGGAATTTCAACCACTTCATCTTCATTACTTTTTATTGCTGTAATTATCTCACCTTTCTCAATTTGCCCTGAAGCAAAAGGACGATCAGATTCAAAAATAATTTTATCAGAATCTAATTGATGAGGACTAAATGGAACTTTAGAATCAATAGACTTTCTTGCATGCGCTAAAAACTTCTCAGTCGGAGTTACAGGAACATGAACCTCTTCAACAGCAGGAACCGTCAAATTTCGTGATGGAGAATTCAAGTTATTCATCACCCGACGTAACAACATTTGAACATCCGAACTTAACTGAGGAACATCTTCATAAGAAGGAACCACATTATTATCTTTTCGACGTGGTTCTTCAACATTATTACTTATTTCAACCATGATAGTTTGTATTAAAAATTATAAAAAATCTGCCTTGGTGCAGAAATATAGTTAAAATCACTAGCCTGACAGGACATGTAAGCCCCAGCTTTATTTACTAAAAGACGATCTGTCGCAGAATTCAAAGAGGCAGGCAACATATATTTACCCAAATCATCACCAGAGTCACAAGTAGGACCATACAAATGAAATTCTTTCATAGTAAACTCTTTGAGATATGAAGAATTCCTCAAAACATCAAAGCTATACCGCCATTTATGTACAGCTCCATCAGAAAAAGAACCAAAAACACCATCTGCCAAATACAAACATTCATCAGCATTTCTAGCTTGTCTTGATAGAATTGGAACAATTAATTTAGAAGAATTAGCAACTAAAGCTCTACCAATCTCCAAAATATATTTTGTCCCATTTAAATATTTCTTTTGCCTCCTAATCAGTGAATAAATTGCAGAGTTAACAATCTTAAAATACTTTTTCTCATCAAAATATTTCACTCCCTCATAATTCACTGGAAACCCACCTCCTAGATTAATTGAAGAAATATTATGGCCTAAGTCAGAAATCAACCTCTCAATTTCCACCAAAGCATTCTCGTATGAACTTGGATCTAAATTTTGTGAACCTGTATGAACAGATATTCCAACCTTAAATCCCAACAAACTCGAAGCTTTTAAAAGATCTTTACTTACCTCGAATGAAGAACCAAATTTTGAAGATAAATTTATCCTACTTTTATTATTCTGAGTCCTCAGTCGCACAACAATTTCAATTGAAGAATAATCACAATATGCAGGAAGCGAACTTACAATCTTACTTAATTCTTCAAAGCTTTGAATTGTAAAATGATTAACTTGAAAGTTCAAAAAAGCTTTATTGATTTCAAATCGTTTTTTAACCGGATGATTAAAAAAAATACTATTAGTTGCCTCACGCTTTTTTACCAACGCAATTTCCCTCAAAGATGCACAATCAAATGAGTCAACACCACCCTTCATTAAATACTTCAAAACCTCCTCACCAGGATTTGCCTTAACTGCATAAGCCAAACAGGCAAAAGATTCTCCATTCAAGAACATCGATTTAAAAAATTCCGCCCTCTCCGTCAAACTTTTCAAATCAATAAAAAAAGCAACTTGCTCCTCAGAAAACCTTTCATCATCAAAAGTCATTAAAGCTTTTTCAAAAGATTTAACATTAAAAAAATCAGCACTAGGTGTTAAAAACTCCAAGAGTTCTTTCTCCTCACGATTTGCTATATAAGATGAAAGATGCTTTGTTGGAATAAAATTCAAATGAGCATCATATTTCCTTTTTAAAACAACCATACTTAATCATTAATTCCCGTGAAAAATATCAACAAGAACGTCGAAAAAGCGTCGAAAACTAACCCATTATTTCAACACAAAAAAACTAAGATATAAACAAAAAACTTAACTAAAGTTGTTCAGGAACATGCACTTATGATGGAAATG
>CAYNUR010000146.1:0-3656 GCA_964400435.1 uncultured Candidatus Peribacteria bacterium | reverse complement strand
GCGCTTCTCGTTTTTTAATTTTATCAGCAAATTCTCCCATTTTAAATGCAATTACGTTGACATCTTTATTTTGCACTTTTACGGTAAATTTTAAGTGATTTTTTTCACTACCCACTTGTGAGATAAAAAGTGGCTTAATTCCTCTTAAACGAAAGACTGGGCGTGAATTTTCTACACCGAATGGTGCTAATGTTTCGATCTTATTTAGAAAATTAAAATCAATTTCAGACTGAGAAATATCACAATCTATTTTCAAAAGTGGTTTTAATTCTTGATTTTTTAGTTCTTTTTCAGCAATTTTTTTCATTCTGCTTTTAAATTCTTTTAGATTTTTTTTGTTAATCTTTAGTCCTGCGGCGCAATGATGTCCGCCAAATGTTTCTAATAAATCTTTGCACTCAGAAATTGCTTTGACTACATTGAAACTTTCTGGGCTTCGAGCTGAAGCTACTAAGAAATCTCCGAAATCTTGCATAATAATACTTGGTCTTGCGAATTGTTCTACAATTCTACCTGCAATTAAACCAACTATTCCCACATGCCAATTCGGATCTTCAGCAATGATAAGGTATGGAAGATGTTTTGGATCGATCCTTTTTTCAATAATTTCATCAACAGCGTTCTTTGTTAAATTTCTACGTTCGAAATTCAATCTTTCTAATTTTTCTCCTAACAATGGAATTTTTTCACATTGATTTTCTCTTAAGAGAAGTGAAAGAGCTGTGTAGGCGCTACCAATTCTACCTGCCGCATTGATTCTCGGGGCTATTTTAAATCCGATGTCTGTAGTACTAAATTTGTTATGCTTTTTAATACCTGAAATCTTTATCAAGTGCTTTAATCCTGTCCATTTTGTGTTTGCCATTTTTTCTAAGCCCTTTTTTACAATCAATCTGTTTTCATCTTTTAACGGACCTAAATCTGCAACTGTTCCCATGGCAGCTAAATCTAGTAGATCATTAAAAGTTTGTTCTTTTTGATCGTCTGGAAATAGCTCAGAGATAATTGCTTGAGCTAGTTTTAATGCAACTCCAGCTCCAGTTAATTCTTCGTAAGGATAATTTGAATTTGGTGCTTTTGGATGAAGAATTGCATATGCAGGTGGAATGTTTTCAGGAACGGTATGATGATCCGTAACAATTGAATCGATTCCATGGTTATTAGCTTTCTCGACTTCTTTATAACAAGAAATTCCACAATCATTTGTAATTATTAGTTTTATTTCTTTTTCAATGAATTCATCAATGAACTTTTCCGAAAGTCCATATCCATCTTCTACTCTGTGAGGAATTCTATAGGATACTTGAGCTTTTAATTTGCTTAGTACATGGAAAATTATTGCTGTTCCGGTTATGCCATCTACATCATAATCACCAAAAATAATAATTCTTTCTTGTGAGTCTATGGCTTGTTTAATACGATCAATAGCCTTTTTCATATCTTTAAAAAGAAAAGGATCGTGAAAATCCTTGAGATTGTCTAAGTTTTCTAGTCCTCCAATTCCCCTATTTTCTAGGATTTTTTCGAAAGTTGTTGCTTCATTGTTTTGGTTTTGTATAAACCATTTTTTCCCTAAGATTGACATTATTTTTTGTTATTCTTCTCTTTTTCTTTATTTTCTTTCCAAAGTTTAAGTGCATCTTCAGCAGAATTAACTTTATCTTTGTCCTCACCAAAAACCCAAGTATGTCTTGAACGGATTTTATGATCAATATGTCCAAGAACATCTTTCATTTCAAAATAACCTTTTTCTTTAGCGATTTGTGCAATCATGACTACTTGGAATAAAACATCACCCAACTCTTCTTTGAGATTATCGTGATCTCCATTTTTTATTGCCTGACAAACCTCATGAGCTTCTTCTTCTATATGTTCAAGCATGCTTGCTATAGTTTGTTCTCTATCCCAAGGACAACCCTCAGGTGATCTTAAAATTTTTGCTAGTTCTTGAAGTTCTTGAAAGGAGGCTTTTTTATCCATTTTCTGAGGTTAATTTTTCTAATTCTTCTGGTGTAATCCAATTTACATCATCGTATCTACGGAACCAAGTCATTTGGCGTTTGGCATACCTTCTTGTGTTTCTCTTGAGGATTTCCAAGCATTCTTCTAACTCCATTTGCTCTTTAATATAAGGAATAATTTCTTTTACACCTAGCGAAGACATTGATGCCAGATTTTCTTTGTATCCTTTATCGAGTAGTTGACGAACTTCGTCGACAAGGCCTCTTTCAACTTGTAAATCTACACGTAAATTTACTCGCTCATACAGTTTTGGACGTGGCCATTTTATTCCGATTTTGAAGGTTTGAAATTTTGATTCGGACCTTTCTCTCATTGAGTTGTCTATTTCTGATTCTGCTACTTCTATTGCTCTGATTACGTATCTTAAATTATTTGGATGAATGCGTTTTGCTGCTTTTGGATCAACTTGTTCTAACTTTCTGTAAACTGCTTCTTTTCCTCCTTTTTTTGCTAATTCTTCTAACTCATTTCTGAGCTCTTTATCTGGAGGGACTCTAGGTACGTTGTAATTTTTTATAATCGCATCTATATATAACCCTGTTCCACCTACTAACATTGGAACTTTCTTTTTCAGATAAATTTCTTCGATAATTTTAAGAGCTTCATCTTTATATTCTGCAAGCGTTAAAGTTTCATCGGGTTTTCTAATTCCGATCATATAATGAAGAACTCCTTCTTGATCTTTTTCTAACAATGCGTCTGTGCCAATTTCCATTTCCTTATATATTTGTCTGGAATCTGTGGAAATAATTTCTCCTTGAAATTTTTGGGCTATTTTTAAAGATAGTGCAGTTTTTCCTGATGCAGTAGGACCGAGGAGGATAATTATTGGGTTTTCTGATTTTTGTAAGAAATTCTTAATTTCTTGGAAAATATTCATAAGTGTAAATTAGGTTTCTTATGTGATTTTTGAAACTACAAAAGCTTGACTTCTTTAGTTAAAAGTTTTTATATAGGGCGCTCTTTAAAATCTGCCTTTCAGTTGTGTAACACGCTGTGGAGGTAAATATTTATGAGTCGGGATGACTCAAAACGGTAGTTAACTTACTAAGGAGGTGGTTAAGTATGCTGAAAAAATTTCTGGATATAATCCTTGGGCGCAATGACGGTGTAAAGTCGAGTATGGCTATTCATCGACATCCACGCCCTAGACAACATTTGTTTGTCTGGAAACTTCCTTTACACGAGAGGTTTGAAAAGTTTGTATTTGCTCGTCTCAATGACCTGTCGGTCTATGTTTCAAGCAAGTATATTCAACCTCATATCCTCTTCAATCAAGGTAAGAGGAATTCTGATGATCCACCTTTTGTCAAAGAACTGACAAGGATGATGGAGTTGTGTAGAGAAGTATCAAGCGAGCTCAAGAAGGAGAACCTTCATGTAAATAATTGTCTTGAGCAAATTCTAGAAGTGCTAAATCAGATCTGGGATACTAGCCGATCTCTAAAAGATAGGCGACTTAAATCTCTGACCAAGAGGTCAATTAAAGAGGTTAGTGCTTTTAAAAGAAAGCTTTAGTCGCTCGCAGCAAAGTAGAGTTGCTGAATGAGATTGTCCTGAGCATCCTGTAGTCGAGCCTTGCAAATATTTTTTTGTAAGGCTTTTTGTTCTGATTAACTCTGTACGATTAATTC
>CAYNUR010000145.1:0-3669 GCA_964400435.1 uncultured Candidatus Peribacteria bacterium | reverse complement strand
AATTATAGGAACATCATTTGCTGTAGATATTCCTATTTATATTGGTGAAAACGAATTTGGAATAGAACAAAATGTTTTTATTTTAGATGAAGATGATTCAGGAGGAGTTACTAGTCTTCAATTTGGTAGAACACTAGCTGCCAGTTTGCAACACGATGGAACTGTTTTTCAGTTTAATGATGATGTTGATTTTCAAGGTGGTGAGTTGATTGACTTTAAAGTTGAAAATTTAGCCTCAGCACCAGTATGTGATATTAGTTCTGCTGGGAGAATATATTATGATACCGTTGAAGGGTTTTCTTATGTTTGTGATGGTGCTAACTGGAATCAGATAGATACTATTATTGATGATTTAGCTACTTTACAAGTTCGTAAGTCTTCGTTTTCTTATCCAACTGGAGGATTTTCAGATATTACTTTTGAGAATGTTGATATTGAGACAGATTCAAATATTTTAGAACGTAACGATGTGACTACTGACAGGATTGAAATTAATGCTGATGGGGTTTATTTGATAACTTATAGTGCGGCTTTCAATCATCCTGGATCAGGTGAATCAGTTGTTGGAGTTCGAGTGAGAGAAAATGATAGTACTGTTTTATCTGGTTCTGATGGTCAAGCATCTTCACATTTGGAAGTTTTGGGGCAAGCTGTTCAGTCTCAAATAGGTCAAAGTTTTATTGCCCAATTGAATGCTAGTGATTATTTAACACTTCAAATTCAAGCTACTTCATCAGTAAGTTCTGCTACGGATTTAGTTATGACAGTTACAAAACTTGATGGAACGGTGGGACAACCTACTACTGAAACTGCTGTTTTTGATGCTTATGATTCTACAGGTAATGATTCTATTTCAAATATTGAAACTGTTTTAAACATTGATATTTCTCGTATTTCTGATGCAGCATATACTTTAGAATCAGATGATGAGGTTACATTTAATAAAGATGGTCTTTATAAGTTAACTGGTAAGTTAACGATTGATTCGTTGAATACAACTGGTGCAGCTCGTTCAAGTATACAATTGAGGTTTGAAGAGAATACAACGGGATCATTTATAGATGTTCCTGGAACCTTATGCCAAGACTATATGAGAGAACAGGGGAATGGGATTTCTAGTGCATCTTGTACTACAAGTTGGTTTGGTAGTTTCGATGTAGGAGATCAAGTTCGTCTTACTAAACAAATGACTGGTACAACAACTGGACAGACTGTTCCAGAAGGATCAAGTTTAATGATAGAATTAGTTAGGTCGGAGTAGATATTCTTTAGATTAAAAACTTCTTAAAAACGAGGGGGCCCTGGTATAGTGATTAGTAATTTAAAGATTAAGAGTTTTGAAGAAGTTTTTCTATTTTAAAATTTTGTTTTTAATTCTCTCAGCGAGTGCTTTTGCTGTAGATATTCCAGTTTATATTGGTGAGGATGAGTTCGGAATTGAACAAAATACTTTTATTCTTGATGAAGATGATTCTGGAGGAGTTACTAGTCTTCAGTTTGGGAGAACTTTAGCTGCTAGTTTGCAACATGATGGTACGGAGTTTCAGTTTAATGATGATGTTGATTTTCAAGGTGGTGAGTTATTAGACTTTAGGATAGAGAACTTAGCTTCAGCCCCTCTTTGTAATCTAGGATCAAGTGGAAGAGCATATTTTGATACTACTGACAACTTTACGTATGTCTGTGATGGGATTGAATGGATTTTATTGGACTCAAGATTTGAAGAATTAGTTGCTTTACAAGTTAGAGAAGCTCCATTCGCCTTTTCAACTTCTGGTTTTGCCGATATTGATTTTTCAACCGTTGATATTGAGAATGACCCAAATGTTTTGGAAAGAAACGACACAAATATTGACAGGATAGACATAAAAGAAGATGGACTATATTTGATTTCTTATAGTATTGCCTATGATCACCCTGGTTTTTCTGAATCTGTTGTTAATATTAGAATGAGGGAAAATGATTCAACAGTTATTCCAGGATCAGAGTCACAATCTTCGTCTGCAGATGCTGGGTTATTTGGTAATGATAAGCAGGATCAAGTAGGACAAGTTTTTATTGCTGACTTGAATACGAGTGATTTTATTTCTTTGCAAATTTCTGCTTCGGTTGCTGTTTCTTCTGTTAGTGATTTAAATCTAACAGTAGTAAAACTTGATAGTGTTGTTGGTGCTGAAACTGTAGAAACGGCTGTTATTGATGTTTATGACTCAACTGGTAATGACCCGATAACTACAACGGAATCAGTTGTTAATTTAGATACGGTCAGGTTTTCAGATGCTGCTTATACTTTAGAGGGAGATGATGAAATAACTTTTAATATGGATGGACTTTACAAAATAACAGGTAGGGTGAGTGTAAATTCTTTTGATACAACGGGTGTGCCTAGGGGGATTTTTGAAATTAGTTTTGAACAAGATACTACTGGTTCTTTTTTAGATGTTCCTGGCGCAGTTTGTTACGATTACATTAGAGAACAAGGATCTCCATTGTCTGCTGCTGGTTGTTCAGTTACTTGGATTGGTAGTTTTGATGTAGGTGATCAAGTTAGATTAATGAAAAGGATGAATAGTACAACTACTGCACAAACTATCTCTAATGGTTCGGCGCTTACAATTGAGCTAATAAGAAGTGAATAGTATTACTCTAAGAGATTAACGCCAATTATACCTGCCCCGATCAGGCCAATATTTTTTCTGATAGTTTCTCTATTTTTTTGAACAGAATTTCCAATTACAGGTGTTTTTTCTAATAACCATGTTGGTCCTGCACCTATTATATCTATTCCAAGATTAAGTGTTTTTTCAATTATTCCTTCAGGTTTTTTCATTGTACTTTTGTTAGTTTTTCACTTTATCAGTTTCTTTTTTAGAAAGACAAGAAGTTTTATATCACTTGTGAGTTTTCTTCTTAATCAACTTTGCTAAATATAAACTAAGGAAGAACATTATTAATGAAATGAGAAGTTGTGTTCTGTTTATTGAAATACTCTCTGGATTAAAGTTTTCTATATTTTCAATTGATGATCCAAAACTAACGAAGCTAATTGTTCCAGGTAGTGTTCCTAAAAAAGTTCCAAAGAAAAAATCTTTCCATTTTACTTTTAAAATTCCTGAACCGTAGTTTACTAAATCGTATGGTAAATAAATTAGTCTCATTATTAAAACGGAGATGAATCCATTTTCTTTTAATTTTTTTTGCCATTGTGAAAGTGTGCTATGATTGTTTCCTTTTAAAATGTTATTTCCAAAAAATCTTCCAATAAAGAATGCAAAGCTTGAAGACAAATTGCTGGCTATTATTGTAAGAAAAATTCCTTGCCACAAACCGAATACTGAACCTGAGGCAATTGTCAGAAGGCTGCCAGGGAAGAAGGTTAATGGCCTAATAGTATAGGTGATGATATATAATATAGCTCCTATATAACTTCCAGTAAATGTGTTGAAAATTTGAATTCCGAGTCCTTGAGTTGTTAAATTGTTGGAGCTTTTATAGTGCTGGAAAAGGATAAAAATTATTATCCAGAAGAATATAGCAACAATTTTAGTTGGATTTGTTATTGATTTTGACTTTTTATTGTCAGATATTTTTTTCATTAATTCTTTGTTTTGGATAATTTCGATAAGTAATAGATAGATAAAGACATGTTAGCAGAATATTATTTATTAT
>CAYNUR010000144.1:0-3765 GCA_964400435.1 uncultured Candidatus Peribacteria bacterium | reverse complement strand
ATTGTCGGGGGTTAACTGTACTTTATTCCAGCCCACGTATGCCCGTAAACTGTCCACCTTAGTACTATCTAATAGTATGGGAGCCTCGGGGCCAAAGCCCCAGGCATTGGCTAAAACACCAATGGTAGGATCGAAATACCCTTGTGAGGCGTTGTGCACCGCAGTAGCAGTTTCAAAAACGGCTCTGAACATGGCGTCGACCACCACCGTAGTATCGCCCCGATTAATTTTCGAAATGTCTGAAGTAGGGATGTAGGTGGATAGGGATTGGTTTACCGCGCTAAACACAGAGTCGATCTGTTGCTGATAATCTACTTCCTTCTCGGCGATGTACTTAATGGTGTACGTGGTGCCCAGGGCCGTGCCACTGTTTTGGCAGAGTACCCAGTGACTGGGTTCGCAAGCACAGGCCAGTAGTATACCCGATATTAGAAAGGATCGTGTTGCTGTGGTAATGCCATTCATGCTTCGTAGTATATTTTTCTTCTTTACCCTTGTGTAAAAAGGGCTTCTAGCAGCTCTAGTGCCTTGCAAAGTACGTTTTTTGCGCTAACCTTTTGTGTGCGCTTTTCAAGGTTTGAAGTTCTGCAAGGGTTACTGACTCCGTTTATAGGCGGCTATAATTTCGGGTTCGTATGGAGTGTAAAACTCGGGGTCAAAATTAGCTTCGGCCAGGTGTTCTACCACGTAAGATACTTTTTGCTTTTCGGTGAGCCACCGGTTAAAGATTTGGTGCCGCATACGAATGCCAAAGGTGTTAATGCCTAAAAACTCCTGCGTGTTTTTATGAAAGGCGATGGTGATACATATATTTTGGGTGGCGTGCCGCCAGTGGAAGTGAGTTTCGTAGGGGTTGCGCTTTGCTTCGGGGAATACCCAGCCGTAGGTTTGGTATTCGATGTCGAAAAATTTGGCGGAGTTAAACCAATGGCCCGGGGTGTAGGCGGTTCTTTGGCCGCAAAGGGTTTGGGCTACGGTTTCGCCCATTATACGTCCGGTATACCAAACGGCTTCAATGGGGCGCCTGTTGCCAATGGGTTCGCGTTGCTCGGCGCAGTCGCCAATGGCGTATACGTCTTTGCAGTTGGTTTCTAAAAAGCGGTTGACTTTTATACCTCTGCCCAGCTCGAGGGCCGAGGTGTTAAGGAAGTTGATGTTAGGGGTAACGCCGGCGGTGAGGCCTACCATACTACAAGGGATTTCTTCTCCGGTTTCGGCGATGATTACGGATTTTACTCTTCCGTCTGTGTCGGGTATAATGGCTTTTAGGTTGACGCCGAGCCGTAGGTCGATGTGGTGGTTGCGAATGTGTTCGTTAATCATTTGCGATTCGCCATCGGGCAGTACGCCGTTCCAAAAGCTGCTTTCGCGCACGAGAAAGGTGACGGGAATGTTGCGGCTTCGGAGCATTTCTGCCAGCTCAATGCCAATTAATCCGCCGCCTACAATTACGGCGCGTGGGCACACGGTGTTGTCAGGGGCGTTTTGTTCTAATAGTTCTAGGTCTTGCTTGGAATATAACCCCTGAACGCCTTGTAGGTTTTGCCCGGGCCATCCGAATTTGTTGGGTTTGGAGCCGGTGGCGAGGATGAGCTTGTCGTAGGCTAACGTGCCTTTGTCTTGGATGTGTATGCGTTTGTCGGTAGTATCGACCCGGGTAACGTAACCGTTAAGGAGGGTGATGGTATTCTTTTTCCAAAAGTGATTTTCGTAGGGTTTTAGGTGATCGAAAGTCATATGGCCCATGTATACGTACATGAGAGCAGTTCTGGAGAAGAAGTATTGGCTTTCGGCAGAGATGAGGGTTATTTTTTTGTTGGAGCGTTTGCGAATGTGTCGTGCAGCGGTGACGCCTGCAATGCCGTTGCCGATGATGACGATGTGTTCCATAAATGAGGGAAATAGGTAAAGAGTTAAGGAGGTAAAGAGGGAAAAAGTTAAGGGGTTTTAGGCTTGGGTTGTGTTGGGGTGTGGGGTATTAAGGTAAATGCTTTGTGAAGCCTTGGGTGCAATTTAGAAAGAATTTGTTTGCTGAAGGGGATATAGGAGTTATGGGTTCGGAGTTATGAGTTTGGGCATGGGAGTTAGAAAACGAAGGAGCAAAAGCAGAGGCGTAGCGTTTTAGCCGCACATAGGAGCGAATGGCCAGGCTTGTGCAAGGAATTGGTATGGCTCTGTAGTGCTTTGGAATGCGTGTGCAGAGCGTTGGGATAGCAGTTTTATAAACAGGAGTAAGAAAAAGTAAAATGAGTATGCAAAAATGTGTAATGCATATGTAAGAATGTTTAAAGACATTACAATAATGTGGAATTACATTATAATAATGTTGTGAGCGTATGTTACAATGTGCACTGCATGTATAAGAATGTGCTCTTACACTATGTAAATGTTAAAGCACTATGCAATAATGTTAAATGACAATATAAGAATGTGAATTGCCAATGCAACAATGTGAATGTGAAAAGAAAAAATATTGCGTACTCTAATGAGTTTAAAAAACGGAAGTGTTGCTGCCTGGGCTTAACGGAGAAGTGGTTTAAAAGACGAAGAAGCCGTTAATGTAGGCTTCTTTGTTAAAAATTTGTAGGTCTTCTATGCCTTCACCTATACCGATGTAGTTGATGGGAATTTGAAGTTGGTCGGAGATACCAATAACTACGCCGCCTTTGGCGGTACCGTCTATCTTAGTTATGGCTAGGCCGGTTATTTGGGTGGTTTTGGCAAATTGTTTGGCCTGCTCAAAGGCATTTTGCCCGGTAGAGCCATCGAGTACCAGCAGTACTTCGTGGGGGGCGTGGGGGAGTACTTTTTGCATGACGCGCTTCACTTTGGAAAGCTCGTTCATAAGGTTGATTTTGTTGTGGAGGCGTCCGGCGGTATCGATGATTACTACGTCGGCTTTTTGGGCTACGGCAGCATTTAGGGTGTCGAAGGCTACAGAGGCCGGGTCGCTACCTCTTTTTTGTTTAATGAGGGGCACTTGTGCCCGGTTGGCCCATACTTGCAACTGCTCTATGGCCCCGGCTCTAAAGGTATCGGCAGCACCTAAGACGACGTTTTGGCCTCGGGCTTTAAATTGGTAGGCTAGCTTTCCAATCGTAGTGGTTTTGCCTACGCCGTTAACGCCTACTACCATTATCACATAGGGCTTTTTGTCGGCAGGCACGGTAAAATCGGTGGATTGCGCAGCAGGAGTCTCGGCCAAAAGGGCGGCGATTTCTTCGCGAATTAAGTAACGGAACTTGGCTAATCCCTGGTATTTCTCGCGGGCTACGCGCTGTTCAATACGGTCGATAATTTTTAGGGTGGTGGGTACGCCTATGTCGGCCCTGATGAGGACTTCTTCGAGAGCGTCTAATATGCCGGCATCTACTTTAGATTTTCCGGCTATGGCTTTGCTCAATTTGCCGAAAAAGCTAGTTTTGGATTTTTCCAGTCCTTTGTTTAGGGCTTCTTTTTTGTTTTTTGAGAAGGGGTTTTTAAATAAGCTCATAGCAGTTACAATAAGAGCTCAAAGGTAAGAAAGTAAGGAAAGTGGTGGTAGTGCATAACACACAATTTTTTTTTGCTTCAGCAGGCGATAGGACTGTTACTACGAGATAACGATTTTACACATATTTATATTACATACGATGAATATAGCCATTTTAGGTGCCGGGAGTTTAGGAATGTCTATTGCGCAAGGGGTTTTGCAGCACAAGGGTGCTGGCACGTTGTACCTTACTAGGAGAAATACCGCAGCGCTTAGGGAGTTTGAGGCGTATG
>CAYNUR010000143.1:0-3793 GCA_964400435.1 uncultured Candidatus Peribacteria bacterium | reverse complement strand
GGATAATAATGACAATAACTAGAATGATTTGAGTGAATTTTTTCATGTAAATTTGTTTCGTGTGTTTGATTCTAACAATTATTATTTTGTTGTAAAGACTTTTGTGGATTAGATTCTATGATAAAAGTGTTTGCAGAATGAAGTTGGTTCGCTATAATCGCTTTTGCAAATTTGAAAATTGGGTCGGTACTCAAGCGGTCAACGAGGGCAGACTGTAAATCTGCTGGCTACGCCTTCGAAGGTTCGAATCCTTCCCGGCCCACCATTTTTGATAAATATTGGGGCATCTTGCAACTCAAAAATGCATAAATTTAAACACGTACCTGGAAGTACGCTTTTTAAATTTATGCATTTTTTCGTCGCAATCTGCTCCCCATATTTATCAAAAACCAATCTTAGGCTTTTTTCGGGTCTTTTGGCTTTTTCTTTAACTCGTTTATCGCTTCACTCTAAACTCGTTCAAGTTTTTTTCTTGGTGATTGTTAGTTTTTTTAACCTCGTTTATCGCTTTGCTCTAAACTCGGGGTGTTCGTTGTTTTATTTATTGATTGTTTGTGTATCAAAAAAACGCCTTTGAAAAGACGTTTTTTTGAGTTTTCTTGTTTTAACTAATCTATTATTGGTAGGTCATTTACGATTGATTCGTATTTTTCCATACTGAATTTTCCTTTCTCGTCCTTTGCTGATCTGTATAATTCTATTTCGAAATCAGTTGGTTTGAATTTTGCTAAGGAACTTACTTTGATGATTCTTCCGTCTTCATCTCTTTCTTCATAATAAGGCCTGTGATCTTCTGGCAAGATTTGATCGTGGATTGTAATTACTGCTTTGAAAATTAATTCATCAATTTGGTCTAACATTTCTTGTTCAGATCTAAATAGCTTAATTAAGTGCGGGTATCTCATCCTAACCTGGTTTGTTAACTCTTCAATATCAGTCTCACCTCTTAACGCCGACTGTAGAATATCTTTTTTAATCGCTGTAAAGTACATTTCTCTTTCAATCTCTGAAATTCTTTCAGGTTTCTTATCTTGAAGATATGCAATTTTTTCTTCTAAATCTTCAATAAAATCCTTACCTTGAAATTCAGCATACTTTGATCTTGCGAACTTTCCTGATACTTCACTAATTCCGTAATGACTTGCATATTCATCGATTACTCTTTGCATCTCATTTAATTCTGTAGGGCGTTCATTTTCTTTACTGTATATATTGAATTGATAGATTTTTTCTACGTAGGAACCAAGGTATTCAATATATTTTTCTATGTCATTTATCGCATTCTGAGTACCGAAATTTGCTAGCTCAAGCTTTGCCTCTTCTTGTACTTTTTTTGCTGTTTTTAATGCTTCTTTTTGAAGTTTTAAATCTTCTTTTGCTTGAATCTGTTCAGGATCTGTATCAGTTTCAAGTTGGAATAGTAAATCTTCTAATTCTCCCCTTGTTGTTTCATATCCGAAGCATTTATTTAATATCTGTGCTCCAATTTTGTCGTTTGGAATGGAAAGATCTCTATCTCGTAAGATTTCTTGCCATGTTTTTGATTCTGGAACACCTTCATCTGCTAAAGTGGTAGATATTTTTTGATGCTCCCCCGAAAGTGCTTTTAGAACTTGATCTGCTAATTCAGGATCAAATTCATTATTCTTGTCATCGTTTTCGACCCCGCCAACTTCTTCTTGAGTTAAGTGAGGTACATTTACCATGCTTCTTGGTCTAGAAAATTTGCTACCAATTGTAGATGACGTGTCTTGATCTAAATCAATTTCAGCTAGCATTTCTGAAATTCCAAAGCTTAGATCTTCTAGCTTTGGCTTTTCTCCATTACTTTCTGACTGAAGATCTCCTATATGTTTTCTTTCTGCGTCCCCCATAATTTAATTTTATTATTATCTAGTCTTTTCTTTTAACACTTTAACTACTTTTTGTCAAGCGTCAAGATTGGGTTTACATATACTAAAACTATTCTTTAGCAAAAAGGTTACGCTTAATTCCTTGCGAATGTTTGAAAAAGGTTAATTTATCTCTAAATGATTCGTTTTTATGTCTTTAACCTCCAACCGGTTCTGAGCATCAGGTAACAAAGTGAACCTGCAGCAATTGTTGCAATAGAAATAACTCCAAAGCTTAAAGCAATACTGAAGTCGTTAACACCTGTAAATCCGTACCTTAGAAGATCGATCATATAGACAATCGGGTTGATACTTGAAATTTTTGCAAATGTGTCTGGCAGGGAACTGATAGGATAGAATACTCCCCCAAGGAAAATTAATGGCATCATTACAAAATTTTGAACGAAGGCAATTTTATCAAACTCTGTAGCCCAAATCCCAATTATCATTCCGAGGAAACCAAAAAATAACGCTACTAAAATTGAGGCAGCAATAACTACTAACCAGTTTGGGTCTGGAAAGTCTACGAATATCAATCCAGTAAGAAGTGTTGCAGCTCCCACAATAAAACCTCTCAATGTTGCTGAAGAAATCATTGCTGTGAGAATTTCAATTGGTTTAAGTGGAATTGTCATTAAATCGCTAATCAGACCTTGGTATTTCATAATAATGATTGAAGAAGATGGGTTTTGAAAAGCGTTATTTATTATCCCCATAATAACCAAACCTGGCACTAAAAACTGTAAATATGTGATATCTGAAACAGTTGGTATAGCCCTGTTTATTGAAAGCCCAAAAATAGCTAAATATAGCAAATTACTTACAACTGGCGAAAAAATTGTCTGTGTGTAAACTTTTAGAAATCTCTTAGTTTCTCTTTTAAAAAGCGTTAAGGTTCCTGTTGGATTAGCCATTATTTCTGTATGTTAACTGGATAAACACGTCTTCTAGATTTTGACTATCAAGATCTAGGTCAACAATTGGATCTTTTAGTGACTTTAAAGCGTTAAGGACTTTATTTAAGTCTTTTGTTTCAAAGTCGATTTTTATTTCGTGATCGTTAAACGTATGTGCATTAAATTCTTTTAATTCACTTGGGATTGATCCTACTTTTTTATTGAATACTAGGGTAAATTGTTTTTTATTCCCCATAGACTTGATCAATTTTTGAGTATCGTCTAGAGCAACTAATTCTCCTTTGTTGATAATTGCTGTTCTTTTGCAAAGACTTTCTGCTTCTTCTAAATAATGAGTGGTGAGGAGAATTGTTTGTCCTTCCTTATTTAATTCACGCATGTAATGCCAAAGGTTGTGTCTCAATTCGACATCTACTCCTGCAGTTGGTTCATCTAAAATTACGATTTTTGGTTTATGAACTAATGCTTTTGCCACAAGTAAACGACGCTTCATTCCACCTGAAAGTGCTCTTGTATTTGTATGTTTTTTCTCATGAAGGTTTAGTTTTTCTAAAATTTCATCAATGTGTTTTTGATTGTTTTTTATTCCATAATATCCTGATTGCAAAAGCAAAACTTCGTTTACCGTAAAAAATGAATCAAAGCTTATTTCTTGAGGAACTACACCAATCATCATTTTTGTTTCTTCTCTATAGTCATGAATATCTTTTCCCATAACTCTGATAGTTCCTGAAGTCCTCTTCGTAGGTCCGGAAAGAATATTTATCATAGTTGTTTTCCCTGAACCATTAGGTCCGAGCAAAGCAAAAAACTCACCCTGTTGAATATCAAAAGAAATCCCTTTAAGGGCGTGAGTTCCGTTGTCATATTTTTTGTGAAGTGTATCGATTGAAAGAGCAGGTTTTTTCGCCATAGTGTTCTTCTAAAAATTGTGTATATTAATTTTTAACCTAAATTTAAGGAAAAATCTAGGCTCAGTTATAG
>CAYNUR010000142.1:2849-3795 GCA_964400435.1 uncultured Candidatus Peribacteria bacterium | reverse complement strand
GTTTTATATATGAAATTTAACTAAAAAAAATGTCAAAACTAGCTCAGCAATTTAAAAGACAGGGGGATAAAAAAAATTCTGATTTTTTTGAAGAAAGTATAGAAAAAATATACTCACAAAAAGAACAAACTGGTCTTCAAGAAATGATCGAAAAAATTGCCGCAGTAATGATTCAAGTTCAAACTGGAGATTTAACTAATTTCTTAACTGAACTTTATATAATGACTCCATATAGATTTCACAAAGGATTCATTACGAAACACCACAAAATTATAATTTTAAAGAATATCGAAAACACTCCTGACTATATAGTCATGGAACCTCTATCTGAAAACTATAAAGATAAATTCACTGCATTAAATATGGTTTACCCACGTGGCGCAGAGAAACCAAATGCACGGTATTTAGGAGAAATTTTTAAAGTTCAAGATTTAAAAAGTGTTGTAAAAACGTTAGACAGTGAACAAATTCGTTTTCAAGACCCTACTGGAATCAAAAATGAATTTTTAAACAATGAACACTTCAGAATCAGTGACATTTCATATTTTACAAACAATGTTATTGCTTATACTGAGAACGAACTAAATGACTGGGAAAGTTTAAATATTGGAGAAAGTTTTGAATTATCTCATGAAGAAAAGTCTTTACTAGACAACTTTGATGAGAAGTTTAAGGAATTCGAATTCGACCAATGTGTACTTGGCTTAGATCACTTAGCTACAAGAGTTTTATGTAACGACAGAGAATATGCATTATTGGAATTTTTAAGTATGACAAATTACTATCTTTGGGGAGCATATAATATTGAAGAAATGAACTCTTCAACTAACGTAACTAGAACTACAAGTATTGAGTCAGAATTAACTTCTCATGCAAAAGAATTTCCAGTAAACAACACGCGGAATCAAACAAAAAGGTGCAAAGCTTTACCTTCTCCAACGGGATC
>CAYNUR010000142.1:0-2839 GCA_964400435.1 uncultured Candidatus Peribacteria bacterium | reverse complement strand
TTTAGTCACAGTTAACTTCACCTGCACACGTAGTTATAGCAAATAATATGCCTTGTCTAAATAAAAGGTTCGACTGTCTTCCTTGTTCAACAGAAGATTTTGTTAGAAATTTTGGAAAAAGAATGCATCATTTAGCAGTTGCGGTAAGAGATGGTGAACATTCAAGTGGCTTAAAAAATATTGACTACGTTGTTGGAAAGTTAAACGACGAGGGCGTTGCCTTTCTTGCTAAAATAATTGGAGAATGTACTGACTTCCCAGATCTAAAGCAAATCTTCTCTAAAAGCTCTAGGTATTCGAGATTGATCACTGAATATGTTCAAAGATGCCACAATTTCCAAGGATTTTTCACCAAAGGAAATGTCGCTTCATTAACAGAAGCTGCAGGTCAAGATGAAGCACTAAAACAAGCTGCCGTATCTGATTAAAATCAAGAAATAAAAAAGCCCAAAAAACAATTCTCTGGGCTTTTTTTATATAAACTTATCTAAATAACATTATTAAATTGTTAAAAATTAAAACATTAATTTAAATTTAATCTAGATCTTTACAAACAAAAAAAAAGAACTATTATTCTGTCGCTGCTTTTGACTACATAAGGCCAATAAAGGCACTTACAAGCAAAAGTAAGCGGATCCACACACAATGCTACTCAAGTCAAGGAGGACAAGATGAGCAAAGAAGGTGAGAACAAGGTCAAGATCTGGGAGGGGTTCGACCCCCTCTCTCCTGTTGTAGAAAGTGATCCACCCGGCTCACTCTTCACTGAGGAAGAAGATGATGATGATCACGCAGTAAATTCTGATAAACCCATCTTCCCGGATGACTTCTGGAATGATATGCCTTCACTAGAAGAAATTGAAGGTCATCAGCAAGAAGCTCAACTCACACCAAGCCAACTCATGTTCGCCAAGACTTGAGCCAAGCGGGCAACAAGGATCGGCATCTCGCACTCCCCAATCACAACGGGGAGTGCAAAATCTAAAAATATTCTTGATTTCGAAAGAGCTTTTACGTAATATGAGTGGGCGCTTTTCAGTGCAACAAAAAATAATCATGGGGCTGTAGCTCACTTGGCTTAGAGCGCCGCATTTGCACTGCGGAGGTAGGGGGTTCGACTCCCCCCAGCTCCACCATTGATTAAGAAGAAAACGATCTTGCACTTCATACTGCGAGACGTTTTTTGAATATGACCAAAAATTTCTAAGAAACTCTACTTTCAAATCATTACTTTCAACATCAGTAATTTTACTACCCTTTCACATATTACAACATCATGACAAGACAATTATTGGATTTGTTAACACTCAAATTCAACCAAGAAGGACTGACTAAACAGTTAACATAGCGTTCAAAAACAATCCAACATTAAGTCTTAAGAATGTAGATATTGGAAGACCTCAAACTCATTTTCTAGAAATATAAAGAGAACAACTCTATGAATTCTTATTAATCTTAAGCCTGCTCCATTCGTTTAGTAACAAAATTTCTCGTATGACTTAACGCAGCTGTAAACATCTTCTGGAGGAATTCTTTCTATCTCCCCAATTTGCAATAAACTCTTTTTCTAAAGTAATAAACACTGCATCCGTAAGACTTTTAGTTCTTTCATTCATAAAACAATATTAAAAAATTACAAACGACTATAAGGCCATATCACTAATTTCTCAATCGTCAAACTCTATAAAAAAAAAGGACACCATATTGGTGTCCTTAACATCCAAAAAGTAACAGAGAAACCAGTCTGCTCTATCATTGCAAGCAACGATAGCTCGGTCATTTCTATACAACTAATGTGCATAGATAATCTCCTTGAAAAGGAGGTGATCCATCCGCAGGTTCTCCTACGGATACCTTGTTACGACTTCACTCCAGTCAGAGATTTCACCTTAGGACCCCGCTAAAAGCTAAAGGTACTTCGGGCGCCCTCTCCTTCCATAGTGTGACGGGCGGTGAGTACAAGACCCAGGAACATATTCACCGCGTCATTGCTGATACGCGGTTACTAGCGATTCCAACTTCATGAGGGCAAATTTCAGCCCTCAATTCGAACTTAGAGTAGTTTTCAGGATTGGCTCCGCCTTACGACATTGCTACCTATTGTACTACCCATTGTAGCACCTGTGCAGCCCTAGGCATAAGGGCCATGCTGATTTGACGTCGTCCATACCTTCCTCCGATTTTGAATCGGCAGTCTCTCATGAAAAATACAACATAAGACATGGGTTGCGCTCGTTAGCGGACTTAACCGTACACCTCAAGGCACGAGCTGACGACAACCATGCAGCACCTGTCACCGGGTTCCAGAAGGCACTTCCTTATTTCTAAAGAATTCCCGGGATGTCAAGCCTAGGTAAGGTTCCTCGCTCATTATCGAATTAAGCCAGATGCTCCACCGCTTGTGTGGGTCCCCGTCTATTCCTTTGAGTTTTAATCTTGCGATCGTACTCCCCAGGCGGGATACTTAATGCGTTAGCTTCGGCACTGAGAGGACCGAGCCTCCCAACACCTAGTATCCATCGTTTACGGCGTAGACTACCGGGGTATCTAATCCCGTTCGCTACCTACGCTTTCGTCCATGAGCGTCAGTATTTCCCCAGCAAGCTGCCTTCGCTTTTGGTATTCCTCTGTATATCTACGGATTTTACCCCTACACACAGAATTCTACTTGCCTCTGGAAAACTCTAGTTCACCAGTTTCAAATACGGCCTTAGAGTTGGGCTCCAAGATTTAACATTTGACTTAATGAACAGCCTGCGGACGCTTTACGCCCAATAATTCCGGGTAACGCTTGCACCCTCCGTATTACCGCGGCTGCTGGCACGGAGTTAGCCGGTGC
>CAYNUR010000141.1:0-3829 GCA_964400435.1 uncultured Candidatus Peribacteria bacterium | reverse complement strand
ATTTTATCTCGCAATATCAAATTCTCATTCCTGGCAAAAAGTAACTTGGATTTTGTTTTATGGCCTGTATGATTCTCGAAAAATTAACATAATTGCTATGAATGAAAATAGTTCAAATAGAGGTTATGGTTTAGAGAATATTCCTAAGGTTGATTTAGCAAAAATTAACCTTCCACAAAGATCTCTTCACATTGAAAGAAGGTCCACGGATACAATACAAAACTCTACTAGAGCTAGAATTCAAGCTAATAATCAGATGCCAACTTTTGATGAACTGATGGAATATTTTCATGCAAATAAGGCACTAAGGGAAAATGGCGGAGATGATTTTATTGTTGATAGTAATGGGATGACTTATCCAATCTACTAGAAGTTTTTTGAAAGGAGGAGAGTTTTTACCCTCCTCTTTTTTGATTTTAAAGATGATCTTTTAGCATTTTCATCATTTCACTAATGTGATCTTCTTTATCTTTCATCATTTTATTCCAGAATGATTGACATGGATCACAATCATTTGCATCTTCACCGTAGTTTTTCTTGATTCTCCAAAGACTTTTATGCTCTTGAACTAACTGTTCCATTAGGTTGTATAAATGGTTTTCTGTCATGAGAATGAGGTTATTAATAATAGTTTTATTATTCTGGAATTTTTGCTTGTCTGCAAATTTAAGTTAAGTCTTGAATGGAAATGATTTAATAATTTTGTAGCGATGGCCTATTTTTTCTCTTTCCTCAGGATCTACAGACTCGATCATTTCAAAGGAATTGATTTGTGCTTTGTGATCGATACTTTCTGTGACTTTTCTGATTGAAAAAGACTTAAATTTTGAGGTTGAAAATCTGGCTAATGTAATGTGAGGTTTAAATTCTCTGTTTTCTATTTTTGTAATATTTTTGTCAGCTAGCAACTGTGAAACTTCATTTTTGAGCTGTTCTAAATTTTTAGATTTTTTTACACTTGCCCAGATGTTTCTAGGTTTTGAATTTGGGAAAAATTCAATATTAGAAATTTGGATTTGAAATGGAGTAAAATTTTGACTAGTCGTTTGGAGAATTTTTTCCACTTCTTCTAGCTTTTCTGTCATCCAGGGAGGCACTAAGGTGATATGATAATCCCTAGGATCATGCCAGTTTACATCTAAATCTGGGTAATTATTTTTAAAGAATTGAGATTTCTTGGCAAAATCTTCTGACATTTTAATTCCGATATAAATTCTTTTCATGTTGATAATTTAAAAGCGCCAACTTTTTAGAGTTGGCGCAGTTTCTGTTTGATTAGTTTTTAAAGTAGATCTTTAACGGGTTTGTATAGATCAGTCATTCCTAGATCTTTAGCTACACTTTCGTAAGTAATATATCCTTTGTAAGCGTTTAATCCTCTTGCAAATCTTTCGTTTGATTTTAGAAGGTTTTCTACTCCATCTTTTGCGATCATTTTAATATATGGAAGTGTGCAGTGAGTTAGTGCCATAGTTGACTGACGACTAACTTGTCCTGGCATGTTGGCTACACAACAATAGATTTTTCCGTACAATTCGTATGTTGGTTCAGAATGTGTAGTCGCTCGAGATCCCCAAATACAACCTCCTTGATCAATTGACACATCAACTATAACTGTACCTTCTTTCATTGATTTGACTTGTTCTTCTGTAATAACTCTTGGAGCTTTTGTTCCTGCAACTAAAACTGCACCAATGACTACATTTGCTTCTTGAAGAGCTTTATCATAATTGTCTCCTTCTGGAACAATTGCCTCGAAATTCTTTCCTAAGTTTGGACCGAGATATTCTTTTACTCTTTGGTTAAGTTCGGCAACTTTATCTGGACTAATATCAAAAAGTTTTACTCTTGAACCCATTCCTGCTGCTGTTATTGCTGCTGTTTCACCGACATATCCTCCTCCAACTATGACAACTCTTGCACTATCAACTCCTGTAATTTTTCCCAGAGTGATCCCTCTTCCACCGTGCTTTTTTTGTAAATATTCGGCTCCGTATTGAACGGATAAAATTCCGGCAACTTCACTCATCGGCGCTAACAAAGGTAAACTTCCTTTCTCATCTTCCAATGTTTCATAAGCAATAGCTGTAATATTGGCTTTAGTTAAAACTTTTGTAAGTCGTTTGTCCACTCCTGAAAGATGTAAATAAGTGAAAAGTGTTTTTCCTTCAAACTGTTCAAGCAAGTTATATTCTGCTGGTAATGGCTCTTTTACTTTTATGATTAAATCTGCTTTTTTGACAATATCTTCTGGATCTCTCATCACAGTTGCTCCACATTCTTTGTATTCACTATCTGAAAAACCACTTCCGATTCCGGCTGTTTCTTGGACGATAACTTCAAAACCTTCATTTACTAATTCGCGAACTCCGTAAGGTGTTAGGCCGACTCGATTTTCGTTATCTTTGATTTCTTTTAGTGTTGCAATAATCATATTGTGAGGGTTAGAAATGAAAATTTCATTTTGAAAAATATTCTTTTGATTAGTCATGGTCAATTTTTAGGTGTTGTCATGCTTTGTATTTTGGGTTGAAGTATTTTGTGCTAGAATCGGGTGCCTTAATTTTTATTCAATGGTTAGAGGTTTTTGGGACAAATTAGAGGATCCAATTGTTGCCTTAGCTCCGATGGATGGTGTAACAGATGCGGCTTATCGTTATATGGTCTGTAAACACAGCAATCCTTCATTTACAATGACTGAGTTTACGAATGTTGAAGGGCTTGCTCGTGGGGCTTCTGATATGTTGCGGGCTTTTATTTATTCTGAGATTGAACGACCTGTGGTTGCACAAATTTATGGTGTGGAGGTTGATTCTTATTACAAAACTGCGGTTATGCTTTGCTATATGGGGTTTGATGGAATCGACATAAATATGGGTTGTCCTGCTAATAAAGTTGCAAAACGTGGTTCCGGAGCAGGATTAATTCGAACTCCTGATTTAGCAAAACGACTAGTCAAAATTTGTAAAAAAGCTTCAAAAGACTGGGCTGAAGGAATTTCTCTTGAAGATGCTGGTGTCCATGAGAATAATATTGAAGTCATACGGAAAATTCATGGCGAAGGTGCTGAGAGAAAAGAGATTCCAATTTCAGTTAAAACTAGAGTTGGGTTTGATGAGGTGATTACTGAGGAATGGGTGAAACATCTTTTGGAAGTTGAACCGGCAAATATTTCAATGCATGGTCGGACTTTGAAGCAAATGTATATGGGTGAGGCAGCTTGGGAAGAAATTGCTAAAGGAGCTGAATTATGCAAAAAAACTGAGACGAGTTATTTGGGAAATGGAGATATACAATCTATGGATGATGCCTTGGAAAAAATCAAGAAATATGGAGTTGATGGAGTTTTGATAGGCCGAGCAACCTTTGGAAATCCTTGGTTTTTTAGTGATAAAGAAGTGACTGATTTAGAGAAGTTTGAAGCTGCGATTGAACATGCTCACTATTTAGAAAAAGAAGTTCCTGAGGTTAATTTTATCAGCATGAGGAAACATCTGGGTTGGTATTGCAAAGGCTTTGATGGAGCTAGAGAACTTCGAAAAGCCTTGATGAGAGTGCAAACTGCTGATGATGTAGAAGCTACTATTAGAAAATTTCAGTCTGGAGAATTAACTGTGGAAAATTAAAGTTTGTATCTTTCTATTAATAGAGGAAAGACTACTTTGTACTCACCTTCGTGTGGAACGAATTTTCTTATTTTTTCGTAATACATTTTTTTGAATTCTAATAAGGGAACCCATTCTATTTTTTGAACTTCAGATTCTTGAAGTTTAAATTCTTCGTAAGAGAAATCTTTTTCTAATAAATAAATGTCGCGGAACTCTTTATC
>CAYNUR010000140.1:0-3831 GCA_964400435.1 uncultured Candidatus Peribacteria bacterium | reverse complement strand
AAAAAACTTTCTGGAAGAAGAAAGTCTAGTTTCTCTTGAAACAAGAAAATGTGAACTACATGAAACTGCTATAAAAAACTGTGATAAATGCAATACAATAAAAAAAACAAGAAGCCTACTAGAAGAACAAGTATATAAGGAAATATCGGAAAATATGAAAGCGGTCAAAGAAGGTAAAAAATTTAGATTGGTGCAAAAATTAGTATTTACTAAAGATGAAGAAGTGTTGTTCAATCCCAAGAATGCAAATTATTATGAAGCTTTATCAGGGTCAAAAGCAATGTTAACAAGATTGAAACGGCTTGGAGAAGACAAAGTCATAGAATTTAATAAACAAGTAGAGAAATCGATAAAAGATGACTGCTTTGAAGAATTAACAGAAGAGGAAATTGGAAATTTGGAAAATATCCCACACTTCTACACAATGGGCAACATCGTCTGGAATAGCAACTCCGCTTCAACGTCCGTCAGGATGATCAACGATACCGCAAGACCCATCAAAGGACAGATGGCGTCAGTCAGCACTAGCAACTATTGCCCAAGACAAGTCTTAAATAAAATGTATTCCACTTTAGTGAGGTTTATGCTTTACCAAATAGGCTACTCTTCAGATGTACAAGGTGCCTACAGGGCAATAAAATGCTCATATCTTGATTCATTTTTGAGACTATTTGTTTGGTTTACTGATATGGATGATCCAGACAATTCAGCAGTGATTTATCGACGCAAGTCCTTGGATTTTGGAGATGGATCAGCAAGTTGTTCTTTTGAAGTAGCATCAAATGAACATGTCAGTGAAGAAGCAAAACTAGAAATATCTAAGAAAATAATCAAAGACCTACGTTATGCAGACAATAATTTATTTAGTTTTCAAGATAAGTTATTGTACTATCTTGTTAAGAAGGATATAGAGAAAGCATTTGCTATGTTCAACATGCCACTTAAATATACAATATCAAATATTGATGTCGAACCTGTAGAACATACTCTTTTTGGTCAAAATATAGAAAGACAGATGGGTTTGGATTGGAATCTACATAATAATACAGTTTTACCAGCATTAAATTTAAGTTTATTTGAGAAAAGAAGAGGTAAAGCAATGGGTCCATCATTAGAAAATACTAACCTACAAGAAATTCCTTTAACAAGAAGACATCTAATGAGAATTGCTTCTCAACTTCATGACCCGCTAGAAAGACATATTGGACCTGTGAAGGCTACAGCAAAGCAGCTGGTGTCCAAAAGTTGTGATGTGGCGGACAACTCAAAATTAGATACCCCTCTATCAGATCTAGATGAGGATTTTGCACAACTTGCGGGACAATTTTTGGAAAACCTAAAAACAATACAATCATTGAAACCATATTTAAAATATGTCATACCTTGTGGTTATAAGATTCATCATATAGTGATGACCCGGGATGGCGGTGGAGGAGGCTATGGAGTTACATTACATGTTGTATCAAAACTTTTACCTGGCAAGATAGGAGAACCATGGTTTTCATATATCTTGGCTGCAAAGTCAAAAATAAGCAAAAGATCACCACAAGCCAATGAACTTCTAGCATCTGTCTTGTCGGCAATTTTGTTGAAAGAAGTCACAGAAGGACTTACTGATTTATGCGATGAAGAATTTTTTGTGATAAGCGCTGGAGACTCTGTAGCAATATCAACATTTTTTGACAAAACAAAAACGATAAAGAATGTTTTAGCAAAGACAGGAGTACAGAAATGTCAAGCAGCTCTCAATGATGTAGTGCAAAAGTTTAAGAAAATGAAAATATACTTTACCTGGATCAGAAAGCAACTGAATGTAAGTGATGTTCTAACCAAATTCGTCAAAAATCCAATAGGAGTATGTAACTCAGAAATGTGGAGGATAGGTTATCCTTTCTTTAAAGATCCAGAAACTCTAAAAGAAAACATATTCTTTACGGCTGACATAGATGGTTTTCAATATCAAAATTTGCCCGATGAATTAACAGGAATCAAACAAAACATACAAGCTATGGAACGTCTGAATAAACCATCTAACTTGCTTTCTTTTGGAGGGGAAGCATCAACAGAAAAAATTGTTGTTGTTGAAAATAAAGAAGAAGAAGCATCAAAAGAAAACATTGTTGATGAATCAAAAATAATGATGGTAAATACAAGATCCCAAAAGAGGCCTCTAGAACAGGAACAAACTGATCCTGAGGATTGTGGACTTCTTGACTCTGACTGTGGAATTCTTAATACATTGCCTTGTGAACCATTTGATCCAGGATACAAACCATTTCTTAATTACGTGGCAAAGAAAGATTTTTATGAAGACTTATTAGGAAGAAAATCAAGCTTCAATAAGCTATTTTTATTGTTCAAAAGAATACTGCTTTTTATAGTCAAACTGAAGATTAAAACAAAAGTGCTTAAAACAGAAGATGTCAAGATGATTGACTATGATAAAGAAGCATGGTTATGTATTTTGAGATCAAGTCAGGAAAATTATCCACCTAAAAAACTAAGAAATACATCAATAACTAAAACAAATAGCGTGGAATGTGCTAGTTTTAAACTTTCACCAATGGACCATAATGAGATCTTTGGTGTATCCAAGATACCAGTCATCAGTAGTCAGGACTATCAACTTATGAATCTTTTGATTAGGTCTGCTCATATGGAACAAGTTCTAGGTTTAGGGGAGATTCATAATACAATAACAGGAACTGCATCGACAATTAAGAGCAAACCATTTCAAGTAATATTTGCAAACTTAAAAGCAAATGTATCCAGATATGTAAACAATTGCCCGAAGTGCTTAAAAGAAAGTTTGAAGTTTTATACTGCACCTGAAGGTGGAACATATACAAAGATCAAGGTTGCAAAGCCAATCATGGCAGAGATCTCTGCAGATATCTTAGGTTGGGTCAATCTGGTAGCAGCAAAAGGAGTAAAAAGACCAAGAAAATACTGGCCAATTTTATATGTGGATATAAATTATGGAGCAGTCGTGACAGACATACTAGAAGACTATGGTACGGATTCAGTAAGATTGAGTCTCAAAAAGATTCAAAAGCAGTACTCTGAAATTACTTATCTTAGTACAGATAAAGGAAGTAATCTTCATGCAAAAAACCTAGAAGATTTGTATCATTTTCCCAGAATGAAGGTGAAAAACCATCCTGTAAATTCCCAATATCGCAATTATATTGAGAGAATAATCAACACATTCAAAAGATACATTAGAATAATAACTGGGAAAGTCAAAAAGGAAAAACTACCAGTGCTCAGCATAATGCAGTTTAGCTACCTTATGACCCATGTTGCTGACACTATAAATATGACACCATACAAAGAAGACGAAGAAAACCTTTATTTATGTCCGAAAGTTTTTTTGACACCAAGTATCAGTTTGAGTGGAGAAACAATAGTAGAAAAGGAAGGAAAATTGAAGGAATATCTGATCTTAGCAAATTTACTGAGAAAAGAGCAAATAATTGATAGTACTGAACGTTATAAACAGAACACTTTATCTCGGAATTCAACTAAAACAGAAAGACAACCACATTTAAATGACATTGTTTTCTTGCATGAAATTGACAAGTTTGAGAAACCAAGGTTTGGAAAGATTGTTGGGTTCCGTACACCTCAAACTGCAATATTGAGTACTAAGCGTGGTCTTGAGGAACATCCTATCATTAACATCCACCCCTTTATTTGTAAGAATTAAATTCATGTTTGGCTTAGCTCAGCGTGATTAGTGTATTGTTTGTGAAAGCAATTATAGGTCAGCAAAATTAAAACAAACATTCTTCGTTTCAATGGGTTTTGAATGAATTATAATACATAAGT
>CAYNUR010000139.1:0-3851 GCA_964400435.1 uncultured Candidatus Peribacteria bacterium | reverse complement strand
GCAGTAGAATAAGGAGATTAAAACCAAAAGAAAAAGTGAAAAAAATAAAAAAAATTATTTCTGGAGTACTTCTTGGGCACATGTTTTTGCTGGCTATGAATTCTGTTTCTGCTTTTGCCCCAGATTATAGTGACTATATTCAAAGTGAACGGGCTGCTTTTAGCTCTAATATTGGCGCTCTGGAAGTTCAAGCTAGGGATAGTATTGCTGGCGTTTCTACTAGTTTGAGGGCCTCAACTGTTGAGCCATATAAAAAGTTAATTTTTGAATTAGTAACGCCTAGTGGAGAAAATCATAAATTCTTAGTTGATAGTGGATATTCTGGTTCAGCAAAAATTGAATTAGAACAGTATTATACTAGAGTGGCTGGTAAGTATTTGGTTAATATTTATGACGCTGAAAATTTAAAGAAAGGTAAAAGTTCGTCTTTTATCGTTTATCCTGGTTCGGTTTCTGTAAATAAATCTGAAATTGCACCTGCTGATCAAGTTGTTAATAGCTCAAATGATAGTGCAGTTATAAAGGTTAAATTGAGTGATGATTTTGGTAATCCAATAGAAGGTCATGTTATTAAATTGTTATCTAGTAATCCAAACTCAAATATTCAGTTAAACTCAAATTCAAATAAAACTAATGCCAATGGGGAGGTTAGTTTTAGAGTTAGTAGTGTTGATGGAGGTGCAGTTACTTATACGGCATATGATTTAAGTTCTGATCTTGTTTTAAATGGAAGGGCTCGAGTTGCTTATTTTGATTCAAACTATTCAGTCTTTTTAAGTTCTAATGATTTTGACTCTAGATATGCTGCATCGGGCAATGCTTCTAATGTAGTAGATAGTTTGAAATTTGATAATTTTCCCGATGTTGTTGAACCAGGTGAGAGTATTAGTTTTGCATTAGGTGCATATGACCAAAATGATCAGTTGGTGCCTAATTATACTGGTCGTGTAAGGTTTACTGCTCTTGGTTCTAATTCAAGCCAAGTTAATTTACCTGGTGATTTTCAATTTACTGCAGATGATCAAGGTGAGCACACTTTTAGTTTGGCGTTGTATTTTCAGCAGCCTGGTTCTTATCAAATAGAGGCAAGGGATCTCGATAATAATGCAATTTTTGGTGTTGAAACTGTTTCTGTAATTCAATCTTCAAATGTAAATGATGACTTTGAGTCAGTTGATGATGGTATTCAGTTATCTTCTCCTATGCCAGGTACTTACAGTAATAATGTGCAGGTTATTTCTGGTGTGGCTGAGCCTGCTGCTCGTTTGAAAATTTTTGATAATAATGTTGAATTAGCCAATTTAATTGCTGATTTTGAAGGTAGGTTCACTTATACGACAACTTCTCTTGGTGATGGAGTTCATAATTTATCTGTAGCAAGTGTTAATGAAGTGGGAACTGTTATTGATACAAGTCGTTCGATTGAGGTGATCATAGATACTTCTTCACCTGAGATATCGCAAGTTGTTATTCAGCCACAAGGTGTTGTTGATGCTGGTACACCAGTTTCAGTTCAATTGGAGATTCAGGATGCACTTTCTCAAGCATCTGTTGTATTTGCGGATAATATTTATTCTCTAGAAGAGGTTACTCCAAATGTGTATCAAACAAATTTTTTGGCACCTTCTGAGGCTGGTGCTTATCCAATGGATTTTATACTTGTAGATGAGTTGGGAAATGAGTCTCGCGTTCAGGCTGCTGCAACTCTAAATGTTGGTGGAATGGTTGCTGGTGAAGGATCGAATGATAAAATTAGTCCAGTTCGTAATCTGGTTGCTACTCCAAATGATGGAAGGGTTATTTTAAATTGGGATGTTCCATTAAATTTTGTTGATCCAATTCAAAACTATAGAGTTTTTTATGGTGCTAGCCCTAATGAATTGACTAGTGCGGTTGATACATTTACAAATTCTACCACTTGGTATATTCCAAATTTGCCAAATGGAACTGAGTTTTATTTTGCTGTTTTAGCTGTAGATACGTTAGGTGATACAAGTTCTGTTTTTAGTAATATTGTTTCTTCAACGCCTGCTGTACAAGAACAAGTTGTTGAAGATGTGCCTGATCCTGAAGAACAAGACTTAGAAGCTGCTGAAGCCCTTGAAGATTTGGAAGAGGATGTTAGTGATTCGGGGCCTGAGTTTTGGATTGTAGTAGCAATATCTTTAGCTGGAGGTTTTTTCTATAGTCAAACTATTGGTCGTAGAAGAGAGTTGGAAGTTGTTTATTCGAGCTATGATGAAATAAATAGTTATCGCGAAGAAGTTAGAGAAGGGTTGAACGATTTGTTTAGCTAGAAATTGGGTCGCTTAATGCTAAGATTTTTGTTAGTGTTTTTTTAGTTTAAACGAATAAAAGATGGCTGCGAATCAATTAGTTCAATTTTTGGAAATGTTTATAGTTATCGTAAGGGATTTAATTACTTTTGCGATTTTGGGAAGAGTAATAATTTCTTGGATGGCAGTTAGTGGTAAAAGTTATAGAGGTGGTAAATTTGGTAGAGTTTTATATGATTTAACTGATCCAATACTTGCAGTTGCTAGAAAAATTCCACATAGGATTGGTATGATAGATTTATCTCCTATTATTGTGTTATTTGGAGTTGATTTAATTGCTCGTTTTTTAATAATTTTTTTACGTAATTTACTTTAGATGAAGATTTATGATTCTTTAAGAAAGAAGAAAGTTGAATTTGAACCAATCAAAGATGGCGAAGTTGGAATTTATTTATGTGGGCCGACTGTTTACGACGTTCCTCATTTAGGCCATGGTCGTAGTGCTGTATCTTTTGATGTGATTAGAAAGTATTTTAAGTACTCTGGTTTTGATGTGAAGTTTGTTTCTAATTATACAGATATTGATGACAAAATGATTAAAAGAGCCACTGAAGAAGGAATCTCAGTTGAGGAATTAGCAAATAAAGTTATCCCAGCTTATGAAGAAGATTATGGGAAATTGGGTGTTGATTTACCAGATGTTCAACCAAAAGCGACAAGTCATATTTCAGAAATGATTGAGATAATTAAAGAGTTGGAGAGTGAAGATTTTATTTATGTTATTGAGGGGGATGGAGTTTATTTTGATGTTTTAAAATTTAAAGAGTATGGGAAGTTATCTGGTCAGAAATTAGAAGATTTAAGAGTTGGAGTTCGTGTTGATGTAAATGAATTGAAGAGAAATCCATATGATTTTGCTTTGTGGAAGTTCAAAAAGGATGGTGAGCCTTCGTGGGTTAGTCCTTGGGGAGAAGGTAGACCTGGCTGGCACATTGAATGTAGTGCGATGTCGTATGCTCATTTTGGCAAAGGCTTTGATATTCATGGTGGTGGTCTTGATCTGACATTTCCTCATCATGAGTGTGAAATTGCTCAGACTGAAGCTGCTTTTGGAGAGAATACATTTGCAAAATATTGGATGCATAATGGTTTTATTACTGTTAAGGAGGAGAAGATGAGTAAGAGTTTAGGGAATTTTTTTACTTTACGTGATATTTATGAGAAATATGATCCAAAAATTGTCCGCTTTATGTTTCTACAAACTCATTATCGTAATCCGATAGAGTTTTCTGATCAATTACTTGAACAATCAAAATCTGGATTGGCGCGTTTAAGAGATTTTTTTGATAGAGTTCAGAGAATTGAATCAAATTCTGATATAGAGAATCTTGAATTGGAATCGTTTATTTCTAAGGCAAAAAGTGGTTTTGAAAATAGTATGAATGACGATTTTGATAGCTCAGGTGCTCTTGGGCATATTTTTGATTTTGTTCGTAGTGTTAATTCTTTCTTTGATGATAAAAAGCTGTTTGCAGATGTAAACAAGTCAAATTTATTAGATTTTTTGAATAAGAT
>CAYNUR010000138.1:0-3898 GCA_964400435.1 uncultured Candidatus Peribacteria bacterium | reverse complement strand
TCTCTAGGTAGTCTTTTTCTATTTCATTTATTTGTTGAACAAGTGGTCGGATTTTCTTGATTGCTTTCTTCTTCCGATCACCAAGTAGTTTATTTATAGCTTTTTTTAGCATTTGAAATTATTTTATTTTCTTTATTTCGTGCGTTTTTCTGATCTTGATTTTGATCCGAAAAAATTCTGAATAATTCTACATTACTATATCGAAATATTCAATATAGACGAATTTCAGCAAGTGGCATATTGTGGCGTCAGATTGAGTTGTTGATGAAAAATAGTGTAAAGAGTACGGATCAATCTATACTTGTTGTTTTCTTTCATTATCCCGCGTGTTGAAATTCCTAGGATGGATATCTTGAGAAGTGAATGAATTTCAAATTTATTTCAAAAACGTATTTATTCTTCGTATCCTTTAAAAAAATGAAGGATAGTTTTGAAGATTATTTTGATGTCATTCCAGACAGACCAGTTTTCAATGTAGAAGCGATCTAGCTTTACTTCGTCGTCAAACTTTAAATCTGAGCGGCCACTTACTTGTGCAAGTCCTGTAATCCCAGGTTTTATTGTAAGGACGAAACGGTGATTCTTTTGATATTTTTCTACTTCTTCAGGAAGATGAGGTCTTGGTCCGACTAGGCTCATGTCTCCAATTAATACGTTCCAAAGTTGTGGGAATTCATCGATGTTATATTTTCGAATAAACTTTCCTACTCTAGTTACTCTAGGGTCATTTTTGATTTTTACTAGTGGTCCGTCAGTTCGAATGTTGTTTTTTGCAAGTTCTGTGTATCTCAGATTATGGCTATTTGGATGCATTGATCTGAATTTGTAGAATTTGAATAATTTTCCTTTTTTACCAACTCGTTTTACAGGGTCACCATTGTCTAATTTTGTAAAAAATACTGGTCCTTTTGAATCAATTTTAATCGCGATTGCAGTGATAAGAAAAATTGGGGAGAGGATAATTAATCCAATAAAAGCTCCGATTATATCTAGTATTCTTTTAATAACTTTTCCCCAGCCGTCTAGTGGTGTTGGTTTTAGCGTGATAATGGGGATTGTACCAATTGTTTCATTGATGATATTCGTTGTTCTTAATCCGATTAGATCAGGAACGAAGCGGTAAGATATATGATGAAGGTCGCAAATTTCTAGGATTTGTTCATCGGTTTGTTTTGATGTAGAAGATTTCGTTTGAATTACTTCATCAATTTGATGTTTTTGAATAATTGATTCTAGTTTTTCGATTGGACCAAGTCTTTTTAAGAAATTTCTTTTATTTTTCTTTTTACCTATGAGTCCGATAATTTTGTAGTTTTTGTCTTTTTTTAAAAGTCTAAAAAGTTGTTTGCTTATTTTGTTGTTTCCAATTAAAAGAATGCGGTTTTGGCCAAATCCATAATTCAGTAAAGTTCTTTCTATACCGTTGATAATTGTTCTTCCTCCTATGATAAAGAGGATTGCTAATACCCAGCTATAGAGGATTGCGAGTCTGGAAAAAGGGAAAGTTCTAGTAAAAAAGAAATAGGTAATTATTGCCATTGTCCAAACAATTCCATAGGCAATAACTTTTTTTGCTTCTTGTGAAATTTTTGTTGTACTTTTTAAAGAATACATTCGGCCAATTGCAAAAATAATGACTAGTGCTGTTGCAGCTGTTGCACTGAAAATAAAGTATTCTTTAGAGGAAGGAATTACACTGTAATCAATTGGTTTTGCAAATCCATCAAGTTTTTCTGTAAGAATTCTCAGTTGGAATGCAGCAAAGAATCCTAAGATTGTCATAATAAAATCTAGAGGTATTTTTATAATTCCGAAAAATATGTCGATTCTTTTCATAAAAAAATTAATAATTTGCCTTTGAAATGGTCATCATAAGCCGAGTTTTGTCTCGCCAAAGCGAGTGTGATCATCTATCTAGCCCCCGCCTTAGGCGAGGATCGAGCGCTAGGAGAATTTATCAATAATTGGATAGAGATGAATTCTTCCATCCCAGCTTGCACCAGGTAGGGTTTACCTCCTTCAATCTTGCGATTGAAGACCCGCCTGAGGCGGGCTTTTCACCTTTCATGTACCACTCGCTTCGCTCGGGGACATGACGTCGTCGTTTTGGTTCATAATTGAACGTATTATGCGACGATGTGGTGTACCCGAGCATAGCGAGTGGTACACCAGTATTGTCTCTGTGGCACTTTCCCTCCGCCGTGTTTAAAGCACGACGTGGCTCGGTGTTACCGGCTACCATTTTCCGTGGTGCTCGGACTTTCCTCCGGTTTGCATTTGCAAACAGGCGATCACTCAGACCATTTCAAAAAGCAGGTAATATTATAGGAGTTTTTTTATTATTACAAAGGTAAAATGTGATCTTTGCTTCCTTGTAAGGGATTGTTATTTGGAAAATTTTATGTAATTTTGGTATTGATTAATATTTCCAATGAAAAAAGCCTTTTTGATTTTTATTGTAGTTGCGATTCTATTTTTGATAATCGTTTTTGGTTTTAGAGCTTGTCAGAACTCTGATCAATATCGTGATGCCTTTATTGAGGCAAATGTTGAATATGGTTGTTTCTTGAAAAATAATCCTGGTATTGAAAATAATTCTGCAGTTTTGGAATCTCAGCTGACAGAAATTTATAAAGAAAATGGCCTTCCTGTTGAGGACGACCAATTGATGCGTGGAATACTTGATTTGTATGAGGGGGATTCTTCAATTCTTAATTTAATTCAAGAAAGAGTTGCTACTTGTTAGATTTTCTTTTTCTTTTTTAGTTTTGAGTATTCTCTTTGGAAGAACTTTACTGCGTTTAAGCATTCTTTAGCTTTTTGGTTGTTTGGTTCTAGCTGGATTGTTTTTTTAAATAGTTCTTCTGCGCGATCAAAATTCTTTTCATTCATTTGGCAAACGCCAATATCATTTAGGATTAATGGATCATTTGGTGCAAGAAATAAGGCTCTTTCTAGTAGGATTACTCCTCTTTTTCTTTGTCCAAAATGATACATGCTCCATCCTAAGCAACGTAAAATTTCTGGGTGATTTGGGTATAATTCGTCAGCTTTTTCTAATAGATTCACAGATTCTTTCCATTTATTTGTGCAAGAATATACAAATCCTAATAGGTAATTTGCATTTGCGCTTTCTTCATTGATTTTTAAAGCTTGTTGAAGTGCTTTTTCTGCTTTTTGATATTTTCTTAGGCTCAAATAATTGTCACCAATTTCTTCGTAAGCTTCAACATTTTTTAAATCAGAAACTAGAACTCTTTCACAAATTCTAATAGCTTCTAAGTGTTTGCCTTCATTTTTCATTTTGTCGGCTTCCTCAATGAGGGGGTGCGTGGTAGATTCTGACATATTTGTTTTGGTTTTGGTTTTTGTAATCCAGTCATTATAGCTGAAAATATTTTTGAAAGCAAGTATTGAAGGTTTTTAGTTTTTACCGGCTTATTCTTTTGATAAACTTAATAGTTTATTTAATTTTGCGCGGCACATTTTTCTTGTAATTTCTTCTGAACTGATCTCTTCTTCAGTTTTTTTTGGTAGAAGATTATTTAATAATGACTCAATATCTGCTAATTCTTGAGTTGTCGGTTGAGATGAATCAAATGTAGATAATTTTTCATTATTTTTATTCATATTTTTGTGAAGCTATTATAAATTTTTACATTCAGCTCTTAGTCTTTTAAGTAAATCAGCTTGGATTTCTTGTGTTTTTGCGGTTGGGTCATGCTCTTCGAAGAACTCAGGACAAAGTAGTTGTTGAGTTGGGGTGAATGCGACCATTTCTCCAGTTCTTTCTTGAGTTGAATTTTGACTCTGTTCCTGAGTTATATCTTCAGGTACTTCTATTTCAACTAATATTCCTAAATCATTATTTTCAGGTTCTTGATCAAATCTTAGAGAC
>CAYNUR010000137.1:0-3898 GCA_964400435.1 uncultured Candidatus Peribacteria bacterium | reverse complement strand
ATCGTCAATGTCAGTAATTTTGTATGTAAATCCAATTATGTTTGAAATTAGTAGCTGAAGAGTCTCAATTGAGGTTGAACCTAAAATTCCAAAGATTATGTATTTTTTTAAAGATTTTTTTTTGTATTTTAAAGGTATGAAGATACCGAGTGGGATAAAAAGTAAAATGTTACCAATGATTTGTTTGGCTTTTATGGATATCGCTAAGTTTGAATTGTTGATTATTTGAGATATTGATTTAAAGGGGAGAAAGTTGTTTTTTCCAATATTAAATCCGACTTGTTCTATATCTTGTATTGGTATCGGGAAGATTGTTATTGCAAATATAGAAATTAAGTAAAAAAGGAATATAGTGAATAGTATTAATGAGTTTATATCGACTTGTTTTTTTAAGCCGGTAGTAAGCAGGAGTAGTAAAAATGGAATTGAAATAATATATAAGAATTCGTAATCTAGCATTTTAAACTTTGAGTAGTTGAGTTGTTGAAATTTAAATTACTGGTATTGTTTTGGTAATTCAAGTCAACAACTTGAAACTATCTTTATTGGAAAATCACTAAGCTTAAAAAATAAGTTGAAGAGTTTGTGTGGAGGCGCCACCCGGATTCGAACCGGGGAATAAAGGTTTTGCAAACCTCTGCCTTACCACTTGGCCATGGCGCCTTGGAGGTTGTTATTCTAACGCGAAGGAGTTTAACATTTCGTCTATTGTTTTGACAACATTTTCGTTCTCGGTTTGTAGGAATGAACCAGTAATGATGTATCCAATTCCATCATTTATTGCATAGGTTTGTTTGAATCTGATAAGGGGTTCACTATTATTTCTTTTTCCTTCAAATTCTACTATGAAGCTGTTTAATGATTCTTCACCTGAGATGATTTGGATTTCTTCTCTAGAAATCTCTCTATAAGAAATTAGTGTGTTTTTTGCTTGAGCTAGTGAGCTTTTTCCAAAATCTTCACTAGTGATTTCTTCTTCGAGAATATCTTCACTAATAGTTAAATTTGCTGTGAAAATTTCATTTTGAATATTGTTTCTGAAAGCGGCTACAATGTTGCTAGGAATGTTTGAAGTAAAATCACTTTTTCCAAGTGCTTCCCATGATTCAGGGACTAAAATTATAAAGTTGTCAGTTTGATAAGTGATTTTTCCTTGGACGGATTCTTCTCCGCTTGTTCCTCCAAAGCACCCTGTAAAGGTTAAGCTACAGAATGTTATTAATGTAAAGAATTTTAAAGTTTTCATATTTCTTAATTAGCCGTATTTAATTTATCTGTATTTTAGCATAATGGGGGAGTGTTGTATTTCTTTTTCCTAGATAGACTTGATAGAATGAAAGCCTTCTATTATATTTCCATGGCCCTTTGGGCTTTTTTATTTTAGGTAAAGTCAAATTTAATGAAGATAGGAATTCTTTCTTTTCGTCCTCACATGAGAAGTTCGGCTCCAGAGGATTTAATGTTAATGAGGGAGGCTAGAGCTTTAGGACACAAGTCTCAAATTTATCGTTCTACAAAATTTCAGATGGTTTATGACCAAAAGTCGCCTAGTCTGTATTACAATGGTAAGCCATTTAAAAAGTGTGATGTGATGATTATGAGGCCTTATGTTTTGAGAAATGCTGATTTGCAGATTTCTCTAATTGAGCAATTGGAGTTAATGGGAGTGCCGCTTTTTAATAAATACGATCCGATTTTGAAAGCAAAAAACAAAATTAAAACTATGCAGATATTGGATTATTACGGTGTGCCGATTCCAAAAACTGTTGTGGTGAGAAGACCTGAAGATATCGAGCAAGCGGCAAAGTTTGTTGGAAGATTTCCACTGATTGTTAAAACTCCTTTTGGTAGTTTTGGTAACGGTGTAACTATTATTGAAAGTATGAGGGCTTTAAAGTCTTATCTTAGATGGAGGCAGCCACTATATCTATTCCAAGAATTTGTTAAGCATTCCAACGGTAAGGATATTAGGGTTATTGTGGTAAATGGAAAAGTTGTCGGTACAATGATGCGTTCTGCTCAAAAGGGTGAGTTTAGATCTAATATCGAATTAGGCGGAATAGGTTCTCCAGTAGAAATTACTGATGAAGAGGCAACTATTGCAATAAGATGTGTTCAAGCTTTGAATCTAAATTATGGTGGCGTAGATATTATGAGAAGTAAAAAGGGGCCACTAGTTTTGGAAGTTAATGCAAATCCAGGTTTTAAAGCTTTGGTTAAAGCAACAGGCGCAAATGTTGCACGTGAAATTGTGAAATACGCGCAAGAGTTTGGTGCGAAGCATAAATAATTTAAGATTTATAAAAAAAGACCACAGTTGAATGAGGTCTTTTTTTTATGCTTAAAACTTACTTCTTTTTCTTAGCATCTTCTTTTTTTTCGATTACTGTATCAATAATTCCATACTTAACACCATCTTTTGCATCCATGAAGAAATCTCTGTCTGTATCCCTTTCAATTGTCTTAATAGGTTGTCCAGTGTGTTTTACAAGAATGTTATTAAGTCTGTCTTTAGTTTTTAGGATGTGTTCAGCTGCAATTTTGATATCTGAAGCTTGTCCTTGAGTTCCACCAAGAGGTTGATGAATCATTATTTCTGAATTTGGTAATGCAAATCTTTTTCCTTCGTGTCCACCAGCAAGTAGTACAGCGCCCATAGAGGCTGCCATTCCTACACATATAGTTGAAACATCAGGCTTGATATGTTGCATTGTGTCATAAATTGCAAGTCCTGCAGTGACATGACCACCAGGACTATTGATATACATAGTAATATCTTTTGTCGGACTTTCATTTTCTAGGAATAATAATTGTGCAACGATAAGATTTCCTATGTTTCCATCAATTCCTGTTCCTAAGAAAATAACTCTGTCTTTTAATAGCCTTGAATAGATATCGAAAGCTCTTTCGCCTTGATGAGTTTTTTCAATGACAGTTGGAACTAGTACTGAATTTGAAACTGGTCCAGAGTGAGAATCCGTGAAAGGATTTCCATATTTTGACGCTAAATGTTTAGCAAATTGGTCGTGGCTCATTGTGTTTTTTGTTTAAGGTCTTTAAATAATTATATCAAAATTTGGCTTGTTGTTCAGCTTTGTTGTGTTGACTTTTTGCTGGTTTGTTATTTCGTTTAACTCTATGATTTTTTATGAAAAATAATATTGACTTTGGTTTTCATTTTAAATAGACTGCATCTGCTAATAACAAGTTAGCTTTTAAATCCGACGAAAAATTTGCAAGAAAGAGTTTCCTTTGAGAGACTTTTGCAGATTTAGGAACTGCCCCTTAACATCTAGGAAGTAATAGAGAAACTGGTCTATTCAATTGAAAACAGTTTCTAATCTTGTAATTAATTTCAGGTTAATTTATTTAATTCAGGTTAATTCGAGATCAGAATCAAACAAATTTTTTTTATGAAGAGTTTGATCCTGGCTCAGGGTTAACGCTGGCGGTATGTCTAATACATGCAAGTCGAGCGAGGTTTCGAACCGAGCGGCGAACGGCTGAGTAACACGTTGGAACCTGCCCCAGACTCAGGGATAACATCTAGAAATAGGTGCTAATACCGGATAGTCCCGCAAGGGTAAAGCTTTTGCGGTCTGGGAGGGTCCTGCGGCCTATCAGCTTGTTGGTGAGGTAACGGCTCACCAAGGCTATGACGGGTAGCTGGTCTGAGAGGATGATCAGCCAGAATGGGACTGAGACACGGCCCATACTCCTACGGGAGGCAGCAGTAAGGAATCTTCCGCAATGGACGAAAGTCTGACGGAGCAATACCGCGTGGGGGATGAAGGTCGAAAGATTGTAAACTCCTTTTCTGAGGGAAGAACTATGACGGTACCTTAGGAATAAGCACCGGCTAACTCCGTGCCAGCAGCCGCGGTAATACGGAGGGTGC
>CAYNUR010000136.1:0-3934 GCA_964400435.1 uncultured Candidatus Peribacteria bacterium | reverse complement strand
TGCCTACCGGCAGGAAGGCAGCCATTTCTGTATGAATGGAGCTATTTTAAGTTCATCAGAAAGGTTAAAATGTACATGTAAGCAAGGTAAATAAATCTTTGCTTCTAACTGAGAACTATTCTTTTAAAAAATATAGAAAAGAACTAGAATATTTATATTAATGGAGTAATTTTGGATATGAAAAAAGTAAAAACAGTTGATGAATATTTCGAACAAGTTGAGGAGCCTGCGAAGACTCACCTTATTCAACTTAGAAACTGCTTAAGGAAAGTTTGAAATGGAGTATGCCTGCATTTTCTTTAGGCCGAATACTCTTTACTTATGCAGCCTTTAAAAAACATGTTGGTTTTTATCCAACTCCATCTGCTATTCTTGAATTTGAAAGTGAATTGAAGAATTACAAAACTGGTAAAGGCTCTATTCAATTTCCACTTGAAAAACCTCTTCCTGAAAGATTAGTTGCAAAAATAGCAAGATATCGACTTAAAGAATTAAAAGAAAATGATGCAAAATGGATGTAAGTTTAAAACAATGGATAAAAAGAAAAAGTTAAAAATAGAATATAAAAATGCAAAACCTCAAGTAGGGATTTTTAGGATATTTTCAAAAGAAAATAGTAAGTCATTTATTTGTTCAGCATCAGACATCCAATCAAGAATTAATCGCTACAAAACTCAATTAAAACTTGGTACACACTTTTGTAAAAGTCTACAAAAAGACTGGGAATTATATGGAGAGCAAAATTTTCTTTTTGAAGTACTTTCTGATATTGAACCACTAGAAGACAACGAGTCAATTAGTGAAAATGAGCTAGAAGAATTTAAATTTCTAATAATCGAGCAAAATAGTATTAAGAACATATATGAATAAATTGAAAAAGTATCAAGGCGCATGCCATTGTGGTGCGGTAAAATTTGAAGTTCTAGCAGAACTAGAAAAAGTTATTGAGTGCAACTGTTCTTATTGCTCAATAAAAAGAATCTTATTGTCGTTCGTAAATAAAGAAGATTTGAAAATTATTGAAGGTGAAGATCAGCTTTCCTCATATTTCTTTAACACGAAAGGCATTGATCACCAATTTTGTAAAAATTGTGGTGTTCAGACTTTTGGTATTGGGATTTCATTTCCTCAAGCAGGAATAAATGTATCATGCTTAGAAGGATTGGATTTTGAAAATCTAAACATTGTTCAATACAATGGTAAAGATAAATAACTACTGAATACCTTCTTCAATAATTGTCTCTTGAACAACCTTCCCGACAACTCTGTCTTCGGTTACTTTTTTCTTTTTCCATGTTCCTCGGTTATACCAAATAAGTGTCATTATGGTTGCGATGATATTTGTAATGGGGAAAGCCCAGTAAACTCCTTCTGCACCAAGATTAGTATGTTTTGAGAGAAGGTAAGCGATTGGAAATTGGAACAAAAATAGTGAAACTAAGGATAAAACCATAGAAATATTGGTATTTCCAGAGCCCTGAAAAGTTCCATTAATTGTCTGTTGTACCCCAATTAGGCCAAAGGTGAATGCCATGATTTTGACAAAAAGAGCTCCCGACTTAATAACTTCTAAATCATCTGGAATAAACAGTTTAGTCAGTGGCTCTGCTGTAAAGAAAAGGATAACTCCAACGATTGTTAATAGAGTAAAAGAAATTAAAGAGCTTATTTTTGTGATTTTATCTGCTCGATCAATTTTTCCTGCTCCAATATTTTGTCCTACTAATGTTGATGTTGCCATCGATAAGCCTATCGCTGGAATAATAATAAAGCTAAGTATTCTCCCCCCAATTCCATATGATGCAACTGTAATTGTTCCAAAACTTGCGACCAAGAAGGTCATTAACATCATCCCAAAAGCTCTTGCTGACTGACTTATTGATGCTGGAAGTCCAAGGAAGAACATTTTTTTAATTAATGGAAAGTCCAACTTAAAATTTGATAGTTTTAAATGAATTCCTTGTTTACCAGTTGAAAGTAAAATCATTCCAACCAGAGTTGCTAAACCTTGAGTTCCAATTGTAGCAATTGCTGCCCCTGAAACTCCATATGCAGGTATCGGTCCCAAACCAAGGATGAATAATGGATCCAAAATCAAGTTTAATAGAACCGTCCCTAATACTATCAGCAAAGGTGTTTTTACATCTCCTACTCCTCTCATCAACGATTGATAAACGAAAAATCCGAACATAAATATTAAACCTAGAAAAGAAATTTCAAGGTATGAAGTTGCATGTGGTAAAACTGTTGAATCTGCGCCCATAAATCTCATAAGTGGCTCAGAGACTAAAAACCCTACTATTGAACTAATTACTCCTGTAATTAGCATCATGATTAAGGTTTGGGCAGAAACATAGTCTACTTGGTCAATGTCGCCTTTACCTTTGTATTGAGAAACCATTATTGTTCCAGCGATTGCTAGTCCACCTGCCAATGAAATTAACAAAAATAAAACAGGAAAACTAAGTGAAACAGCTGCAACTGCTTCCGCACCTAATCGCCCTACCCAAAAAGTGTCAATTAACTGGTATGCAGTTTGCAAGATATTTGCAAAGACTATTGGAATTGCCAGTGTGAATAAAGATTTCACAATTGGTCCTTTTGTAAAATCTGGCAAAGTCTTTCTACTTTTATTTGCTTTCATTTCTTTTGATTAAGTGACAGGCTATTTTTCTTTGTAATTTTTCAAACACATCAAGCTCTTTATCATCAAGTACTTCAAAAATTATGGCCATTTTTTTGATCATTGTTTTGTGGAGATCTTTGGTTTTGTCTTTAAACTTATCTGTAATGGTAATGATTTGTTCTCTATGATCTTCTGGGTTTTTATTTCTTTCCAATACGCCTTTTTTCTCTAGAGAATTGACCTGTTGAGTTATCGCACTTTTGGTTAAACCAAAGACGTCTGAAAGTTCTTTTGTTGTCGTGGACTCCCTTTTCATTAGTTCATGAATAATCCCCCATTGAGCGTGTGTAAACTCGGAATGTTTACTTTTACAAGTGATTATTTCCTTTCTGATAATTTTGATACTTTTAAGAATACTTTCAATTGATTCTTTTCGACTATTACTTTTGGAAGATTTATTCATCCTAAAATAGTTAAGAAGCTTAATTATTAAGATACTTAACTATCTATCTTCTTATGTCAAATTTAATTTTACTTTTTGATTAATCTTGGGGCAGTAAAGAGAACTCTTTTCGAACCAGAGTCATAATCTTCTGGGAATAAGTCATGAATTGAGTCCATTAAAACTTCATAGCTAAATTCAATTTTTTCACCAAATTGGCTTCCTGGATCATTTGCTGTAAATATAGAAGTTGATTGGTTATATCCTGTAAGGACAACAACGTGGTAATCGGGTCCTGGAGGTGTGTATAAAGGATTGTTTAATTCTGGTGCATATACTGGCACGATTATGGGTCTGCCGTTTTCTAATTCTAAAACCATCTCTTTTAGTGTTGGATCTTCTATTATTCTTGTTTTCCATCCAAGATTGAGATGCTCAATTAGTTCTGAAATTGTTTCCAGACTTTCATCGAGACTAAATTCAATTTCACGACCTTTTACTTCGAGAATATTTAAAATTCTATTTTTCATTTCTTGAACTGTGATTGCTGGACTTTTTGAATAGAATAGGTCTACCATTAGAATTGATGCTTCTTCACAGGCATTCATCCATGGCTCATCCCAATTTTTTTCTGGAGCCTGGCTGACAAATGGAACCTCTAACTGTTCAATTCCATCTATTGGCTTTTGTTGAAAAAAGTAATCGAAAAAATTTTCATAGTTGAAGAATGAAATTGAAAGGAAACATGCCGATGCAAGAATGCTTTTGAGGTACTTTTTATTTTTCATAATTTGTTCTATACATTATGAAGTATTTCTCTTTGCAAAGCAAATATTCTTATTTTGATTAGTATGATAGAATTTATT
>CAYNUR010000135.1:0-3946 GCA_964400435.1 uncultured Candidatus Peribacteria bacterium | reverse complement strand
AACTACAATTATTATAACATATAGTTTTCTACATTGCAATACTCTGGTTCTATGTTTTTTCTAAAATTTATCCCAGCAATTCAACCAATTAAAGTAAAAGCTGATGAAAAAATTTTTGATTGGGGAAGCAGTGCGATTCAGGAATCAAGAAGTTTCAAAGATTCAATCCAAGCAAGAAAAAGCCGATAAAAAACCTCTCTGATTACAGAAAGTAGTGTAATGCAAGGAAGCAATGAGGAGACGATTGAGCTGCACGAATGTTCTGCGATCGAACGACGAAGCAACGAGTTTCAAAGATTCAAAAAAAACGATAAAAAACCTCTCTGATTGCAGAAAGTAGTGTAATGCAAGGAAGCAATGAGGAGACGATTGAGCTGCACAAAAGTGCTGCGATTGAGCGACGATGCAGCCTGACGCAGCAGTACACTGCTTTATGCAATCAGAGACTTCCTGCGGTTTCTGTTAATTGCATAATAGGTAAAATAATCGCCGCAACCACAGCCCCAACAGTCAAACCAATAATCACAAGCATCACCGGCTCAATAATCTTAGAAATCCCAGCAACCGCAGTATCAACTTCATCTTCATAAAAATCAGCAATCTTATTAGAAATAGTATCTAACTGTGCAGTTTCTTCACCAACTTCAATCATACTTACCAACATCGGAGGAAAGAGATCACTTTCCGTCAAATTCTCAGCTAGGGGAATACCTTGTTTAATATCTTCAACAGATAAAAGCAATCTTTTACGATAAACTTCATTCCCAACAGACCCCGCAGTAATTTCCAAGGTCTTAACAATCGAAACACTACTATCCAACAGATTCCCAAGAGACCTCGCAAAACGAGCTAAATAGGTTTTCTGAATTAGTTTCCCGAAAATTGGAATCTTTAGTTTTAATTTATCGAAGAAATAATGTCCTTGTTCAGTTCGTCTAAAAATTACAACAAACAAAATAATTGATAAAACTCCAACTATTAATTGTAATTTTCTTTCAATCAATACATCACTCAATCCAACAACAATTCTAGTAATCAAAGGAAGTTCACCTCCAGTAGAAGTAAATAATTCGGTTAATTGAGGAATTACATAAACTAGCATAATCACAACAACCGCAATAAGAAGAGTAAAAATCACCATCGGATACATCAAGGCACTTTTTACTTTTTTCTTAATCATCACAGATTTTTCAGTGTCATGAGCCAAAGTTTCTAAAACTCCACTAAGTTGACCAGAAACTTCACCAGCCTGAATCATCCCAGTTTCTTGTTCACTAAACACTTTCGGGTGTCCAATCATTGCTTCAGATAGACTAGCACCTTCACTAATTTTAGTCTCCAAATCATCAATAATCAGTTTCAGAGCAGGAGTACTATCTGACTGTTTAGAAAGCGCTTTTAAGGCTCTTACCATCGGCATTCCAGAATTAATCATCACAGATAATAGATGAAAAAAAGTCGCTTTATCAGCCACCTTAATTTTCGAATGTTTTAAAAAGTAGAGATTAATTCTTTTAAAAGCATCAATAACCGGATTTCCAGTACCTATGAAATCACCTTTAGTCATTGTATCTAAAAGAATCCCCGTAACTGGGGTTTCTTCCTGAATATTCAGAACAATTCTTTCCTTCTCATCTTGTTGAGAAAGATCAAATGATTCCTGGCCGTAATTTGCAAAATTTTTCTTTTCTTCAGACATTATTCAGATTTACGTGATACTCTATAAACTTCTTCCAAAGTAGTTTCTCCTCTTAACGCTTTAATAATTCCAGCTTGCTCCAAAGTAATCATTCCATTTTTCATTGCTGCATCCTGAATATCCAAAGTAGAAGCTCCACTTAGGATTAGCTTCCTCAATTCATTATTCATTCTAAATACTTCATAAAGCCCAACTCGTCCTTTATAACCAATTCCATTACATTTCACACAACCTTCAGCTTCATAAAATTGCATCTCATCCAAAAGCTCTTCTTCGATTTCATCTTTCACATGTAGTTTTTCCATCGCGTTTTGTACAACGACTAGCATTTCCTTACTCAGGTCCATTTTCTTCTTACAATCTGGACAAATCTTTCTAACTAGACGTTGAGCGATAATAAGCTCAATAGTAGAAGTTAATAGATAAGACTGAATTCCCATATTGATAATACGAGTAATTGATTCAACCGCACTATTTGTATGAAGAGTAGAAAATACTAAATGACCAGTAAGAGAAGCTTCAATTGCCGTATTAGCAGTTTCTTTATCACGGATTTCCCCTACCATCACAATATCCGGATCCTGACGAAGAGCAGCTCTCATCCCAGAAGCAAAGTCATAATCAATGTCATGATGAACCTGACTTTGGTTCAAACCATCTACCTGAATTTCCACAGGATCTTCAATTGTTAAAATATTTACACCTACTTGATTCAATCTCGCTAAACAAGAATAAAGAGTAGTTGTTTTACCAGAACCAGTCGGTCCTGTATTAATGATAATTCCATTTGGAGATTTAAGTGCAGCTTCCAGATTTTTCAATGAAATCCCTGTAATTCCCAGTTTAGGTAAATCAGGAATTTCTCTAGATTTATCTTGCAAACGCATTACAATTTTTTCTCCATTAACGGTTGGCAAAGTTGAAACCCGCAGATCCATTTCTCTACCATCTTTTGTAGTCACATCAGCACGTCCATCTTGGGGAACACGCTGTTCATCAATTTTCAAATTCGACATAATTTTAATCCTGGAAACAACTGCAGGATGAAGATTTAGTGGATATTCAACGATATGTCTTAATACACCATCGATTCGATATCTCAATCTCACGTAATTTTCCAAAGGTTCAATATGAATATCAGAAGTACCTAAATCCAAAGCGTAGCTAATAGAAATCATTACCATTTGAGGTACATTTGCAGCCAAAATAGTATCTTGTAGTTGTTTAAGTTTAGCTTCATTGTCAGCCTTTTTTTGTAATTCCTCTTCGCTCAATGTTACTGAATCATCATCTTGGTTTTCAGTCTGCGGAGTTGAAGGGCTAGGATTCTGAACTTGTTGAGTTTGATTTTGATTCTCATTAACGTTTTGCTGAGTAGCTTCAGGGTGAGTTTGACGATATTCCTCTAGTTTTTGATGTGCAGCCTGAGTTGCCGAATCCACATTTGCATTAACAGATTGATTTACAACAGGTTGAGGTGTTTGCGGAACTTGATTTGCAGGCATTTGCACTTGCTGAACCGGTGTTTGATTAGTCACTTGAGGTACCTGAGCTTGTTGCGGAGCAGCAGCCTGCATATTTTGTGCAGCAACATTCTGCCCGGAATTATCAGTAACCGGATTACCATTTCCTTGAACTTGTTGTTGATTATTATTTGGATCCACTAGTTAGTTTTTTGGAAATAAGCATTTAATTGCACTGAGAAAGAAATGATCTGACCACTTGAACTCAATTCATCACTTTCAGTAAAACTTAAACGAATTGAAGTAATATCCATCAATCTTACTTGTTCACTCAAAGAGCCGGATGTTTCAATTAAATGTAAAAATTTAGTAAAGTTTTCTTGTGAACTTCTTATATTCATCCTCACTGGCAAAATAGAAAAGTTACCATTAGAAATTGGTGCTCTGAAGTCAATTGAAGAAATTTCAAAAGTAGTTCCCCTTGTATTCAATTCCTCCTCATAAGCATCGAATTGACGAGTAAGTTCAGTATAGTTATCCGTTGCTGGAAAAATAATTTCTAATCTATTAGAAATTTGTTCGTTAGTTGCATCAAAGCTCTCTTTTTCGGCATCATAAGCCAGTCTTTCTTCTTGTACAGCATCACGTAAAGTCACAATTGCATTTTTATTACTTTCAATTGCACTTCGAATCGCAAGATATTCAGATAATTTGTTATAAGTGAAAAATGTCATACTCAAGAAAACCAAAGCACTTAAAATTGCATATGCTCTAATATAGATCT
>CAYNUR010000134.1:0-3961 GCA_964400435.1 uncultured Candidatus Peribacteria bacterium | reverse complement strand
CCAAATTCACCAAAATGTCCACTACGGTTTAAAATATATTTTTTCAACGACTTTTCCATTTTAATTTAATTTAGTTTTACCAAAAATTTCCCTAATTTTTTCTTGTGAAACTACCCCATTTTCCTCAATACCACTTGCTAAATCAATCATTAAAGGATTAACTTTTTCGATTAATTCTACAACATTTTCCAAATTAATACCCCCAGCTACTATATAATTTTTTTCCCTAGGTAATTTGTTCCAATCAACTTTTTCCCCACTACCAGCAACAATTCCGTCCACTACACAGCTGAATAACTGCACACAATCTTTTCATTTATCACTATCCTCCAATTTAATCCCTTTAATAACAGGTTTTGAACATTTTTTAATAAATTCCTCATCCTCATCACCACTCAATTGTATAAAGTCCAACTCTAGTTCTTCCGCAATATTATTGACCACTTCCAATTTCTGATTTTCAAAAACACCAACAGTTCTAGAATATTTTATAGAATCACAAATTTTCTTAGCTAGATCTATCTCAATTTTCCTTTTACTTCGTGGAACAAAATTTAAACCAATAAAATCAACGCCCTGCTCATCACAAAATTTAGCATCATCAACACTTCGAATTCCACAAGTTTTTAACAAACATTTTCGACCTTTCAATTCAAGAATTTTACCTAATCGATCTTCACTTTTCATTATTGCAGTACCCACCAAAATTGCATCAACCCTCTCAGGAAGTTTCTGTACATCATCATGAGAAAAAATACCACTTTCACTAACAACTATCTTATTTTGAGGAATCTTATCCAAAAGCCTAGTTGTAGTTTCTAGATCAATCTTAAAATTGTGTAAGTTTCGGTTATTTATTCCAATAATTTCACCGCCAACCTCGAGAACTTTTTTTAATTCTTCTTCATTGTGAACTTCACAAATAGCATCCATGGCAAGCTTCTTGCAAATCTCTAAAAATTTTTTCATCTCTTCAACACTCAAAACAGCAGCAATTAACAAAACTGCGTCAGCTCGAAAACTTCTTGCCTCATAGATTTGATATTCATCAATAATAAAATCCTTACACAATATCGGTACATTTCTAGTAGATTCACTAACCTTTTTCATATAATCCAATTTTCCACCAAAGAATTTTTCATCACATAAAACTGAAATTGCATCAGCTCCAGCAAGCTCATATTCTTTTCCAAATTTTTCTACATCAAAACTTCCTCTAAGTATTTCTGACTCACTAGGTGAGGCTTTTTTTATTTCAGCAATTAAAGAAACACCTGGCTTTTTTAATGATGTAGACAGTTGTCTAGTCGACGCCACAATTTCCTTCTTTAAGACCTCTAGCGGATTTTTGTCTATCCGTTTGTCCACCTCTTGTCGTTTATTGTCTACAATTTTTTTTAACACACTTGGCACAGAATTTTTATCTAAAATTCGACAGAATTTCTTAAGTTTTATCATCCCCTCCCCAGACTCAACAACTTCTTTGGCCATCAAAAATCCATCTTTTAAATTGTCTACTCGACCATCCAAATACAAAGCAATTGAGCAGTTCACAAGTACTAAATCCGCATGTCTAGACACACATTGTCCACGCAGAATTTCCTTAGCAATTTTTATATTAAACTCATTTTTCTCATCGCCATCTTTTGAACAAATTTCTTCAAAATCACATCTTTCAACACCAAAATCCTCAGGATTAATTTCGTATTCACTAATTTCACCTTCTTCGAGCTGAACCACATATGTTTTCCCAGTTAGTGTTACTTCATCCAAACCATCTTCACCTGAAACTATCAGAACTCTTTGTTTCCCTATTAATTTGCAAACTTCAGCAATTATCTTCATTTTTTCTTTGAATGCAGTTCCAATAATTTGTTTCTTAACATTCGCTGGACTCAAAAGTGGTCCTAAAATATTAAAAAAAGTCGGTTTTCCATACTTTTTTCTAGCTTCAACAAAATGTTTCATCACCGGATGAAAATTTCTCGCATACAAAAAAGCCAAATATTCTTCACGATATTTATCTTCGATTTCTTCAGTAGTTATTTCCAAAGAAAGTCCCAATTCCTCAAGCAAATCAAAACTTCCAAACCTTCCACTGGCAGCTTTATTCCCATGTTTAGCAACACCAACTCCTAATGAACTCAAAATAAAGGCAGAAATAGTTGAAGTATTTATTCGCGGTAAGCCAGATCCACCAGTTCCACAAATATCAATTGCTCCAGGCAAATCAACCTTTGAATCCATTTTCTTTTGTAAAAATTTCACAACCTCAGCCATGTCAGAAGCCGATAATTCATCATTTTTAGCCAAAAAATCAACTTGTTCTTCAAGAGATATTTCCCCAGAAATAGAGCGTTCAAGGAATTGAATTAAGTTTTGACTAGTCAGATTTTTCTCTTTAGATTCCATCATTTACTAAATTAGAAATCATTTTAAAACCATTTCCTCGCTTCATTGAAAGTACAGATTCAGGATGGAATTGAACAGCTTCTATTGGTAAATCCTTATGTCGAATTGCCATAACTATATCCTCAAAACGAGCAGAAATATCAAAACATTCAGGAATTTTATCTCCAACTAAAGAATGATATCTCCCCGCCAAAAATCCTTCTTCAATATCTTTGAATATGGTTTTTCCATCATGTTCAATCTCAGAAGACTTTCCATGCATCGGTTCAACAAACTTCAGATTTCCACCAAAATGTTCAATCAAAGCTTCATGACCAAGACAAACTCCAAAAATCGGAAATTTATCCACACATTTTTTAATAATTTCCATCATATTCCCAGCATTTTTTGGGACCGAAGGACCTGGAGAAAGTACTACCAGATCAGGATTAACCTCATCAACGATTTCAGGTTTAACAGTGTTTCTGTAAACAATAACTTCACAACCAAGTTGTTCAAACTAATCAACTAAATTGAAAGTAAAAGAGTCAAAATTGTCGATTAATAAAATTTTCCTATATTTCATTTTAAACTTTTTAATTATTCAGATTTTATGGCATCCATAAAGGCTCTAGCCTTATTCATAATTTCTTCATACTCCATTTCTGGAACAGAATCATATAAAAGTGTCGCACCACTCTTGTAATTCAATCGATCGCCAACAATATGTGTAGTTCTAATTGCAATACAAGTATCCATTTCTCCAGAAAAAGTAAGGTAGCCAACATTCCCACCGTAGTAACCTCTTTTCTCCTTTTCAGATTTCTCAATAAGTTTCATCGCCGCAACTTTTGGGGCACCAGTTAAAGTTCCTGCATTTACACAAGCGATTAACGCATCCAAAGCAATATAGTCTTCTTTTAAGTTCCCACTCAAATGCGCAACAGTATGCATTACACGAGAATATTTCTCTACAAACCGATAATCACTAATTTTAATGCCCGGTTCACAGATTCGCGCCAAATCATTCCGACCTAAATCAATTAGCATATCCAATTCAGATCTTTCCTTTTCAGAAGCAAGTAAATTCAACATATTTTCATGATCTTCAATCGGATCAGCACCTCGCCGCGCAGTACCAGAAATTGGTCGGTTATGTACAATTCCATTCTCAACTCGAACCATCATTTCAGGTGAAGCACCAACAAGTTGATCTTTCCCAAAATCCATGAAAAACATGTACGGAGAAGGATTTATTTCGCTATATTTTACGTATAAAGCAAAAGGATCTCCCTCAAACTTAGCATCTAATGTGTTCGCAAAAACCACTTCCATCAATTCACCTCTTTTTGCATTATCACGAGCAATTTCAACTAAATCTTCAAATTCCTTTTTATTAAAAGAAAACTCATCTTCAGACACTTTAAAATTCTTAGAAATTTTATCTAATTCTACAGAATCCACACTCTCAATCTCCTCATACAGCTTTAGAATTTCATCATCGCATTCTTGCGTCGTTTGCCTATATAAAACAATTTCCGCTCTTTCCTTTAAATGATCAAAATAAATA
>CAYNUR010000133.1:0-3993 GCA_964400435.1 uncultured Candidatus Peribacteria bacterium | reverse complement strand
TATATATATCTATATAAAGGATCTACAAAGTAGTCATAGATTTTGGCAAAGGCTTCCTGTTCCCCCTTTTGAACCAATTTTACTAACTTTTCTATCTCCTTAGCATTCTCTTTGAGAACGTTCTTTCTTCTTGACATAAGAAAAAGTTATTGGATTGATATAAATAGTACATTTTTAAAATCCAAAGTCAACAAAATGTTAATTCATATACTCCTCACAACGAAGAACTTCCCCCTTCGAACCGATAAAAATAGGCGAACGCTGTGCCAAAGCTTCTACTTCTTTTTCCAGAATTCTTTCTTTACCATCACTTGCAGCTCCTCCAGCTTCCTCCAATAATAAGGCCATTGGCGCACACTCAAACAACAAACGAAGTTTACCTTCTGGAGCTTCAGGATAACCAGGATAAGAAAAAATCCCCTTCCCTTTAACCAAGATTTGGTAGATATCAGGCACCATTCCTCCAGAATATCTTAATTTATACTCATTCTTTATCCAATACTTCACTAACTCAAAATATTTCTCATTAGAACTACATGCTCTCAAATTTCCAGGAGCAAACATTTCCCCTTCATCAACAGTCAACTTTTCATTAGTCATTACAAATTCACCATCTTTCAATGTAAATTCCACTGTCCCCATCCTAACTGTTAAAACGATAACTGTACGTGGACCATAGACTGCAACAATTGCTGCAACTTGTTCGTCTCCCTTCACTCCTAAAAAAGTTTTAGAGCCATAAACTCCAATAATTGTCCCAACAGTTAAATTCACATCAAACAGTGAAGATCCATCTAGTGGATCATAACAACATGCATATTGACCATTTTCATGTAAAATTTCTTCATCCTCTTTCTCTTCAGAAGCAATAACTGCAACATATTTATTTTCAGATAATTCTTTAGTTAATATATCATCAGAAACAACATCCAAAGCAATTTGTTCTTCACCATAGACGTTTGAAGTTCCTGCCTTACCTGTAGAAGTTGTCTTAACCGATACTGAAATGCCTTTTATCGCATTTTCCAAACTAATTAAAACAGATTTCAAACTTTCCTCTCTAACATTTTCATTCAAATAATCCTTCAAAGTTTTCATAAAAGCTACTTAGCAAACCATTCAATCAAATCCATAACTCTACTGATATAACCCCATTCATTATCATACCAAGAGATAATTTTTACCATTCCATCAGGCAAAACTTTCGTACTTGGCAAATCAATAATACTTGAACGAGTATCACCTCGAAAATCAACAGAAACAACAGGTTCATCAGTCACTCCAAGTACTCCTTTCATTCGATCATCAGCATATTTCTTGAAAGCTCTATTTACATCTTCTGCTGTTAAAACTTCCATATTAACTTTAGCAACAACATCAATCACAGAAACCGTTGGAATCGGAACTCTAAAAGCCATTCCATCAATTTTCCCATCCAACTCAGGAATCACTCTACCAATTGCCTTCATTGCTCCTGTAGAAGTAGGAATAACTGATTCCGTAGTTGCCCTAGCTCTTCTAAAATCCTCTGGATTAGAATTATCCAATAAATTTTGAGTATAAGTGAATGCATGAATAGTAGTCACAAAAGATTCCTCAATCGTAAATTCATCATTAAGAACTTTCATAACAGGGGCTAAACAATTCGTTGTACAAGAAGCATTTGAAACCACTTTAAAATCACTAGATAAATAATCCGCTTCATTTACACCCATTACAATATTTGGAATTTCTAAATCCTTACAAGGAGCAGTAATCAAAACTTTTTTTGCTCCAGCACTCAAATGCCGATCAGCATCAACTTTAGAAGTAAATTTTCCTGTAGATTCAATCACAACATCAACATCCAAGTCTCCCCAATTAATATCTTCAGGATCCTTAATTTGTAAAACCTTAACAACTTTCCCATCAATTTCTAAATTTCCATCTCCAGTCACTTTGATATCTGCATCACATTTTCCATATAAAGAATCATATCTCAAAAGATAAGCATGTGAATCAGCACCAGCACGACTGTTAATCGCAACAACCTCTATATCATCTCGCTTTAAAGCTTGTCTATGTACTCCCCTCCCAATTCGACCATAACCGTTAATCGCAATTTTTATCGACATTTTTTTTAATTAAAATTTTTCAAACTAAGCTGTAGCATCCAACATTCCTTGAAATTTCTTTGTCATCTCAAGTGCAGCAGATTTTTCTCTTTTCCACATATTTCTTCCAAAAATAAACCCAAATGCACCAGCATCAACACAAGCTTGAGCATTTTCAATTAAATCATCATCACCAATTTGTGACCCTCCACTAAATAAAACAGGAACACCTTGAGCAGCTTTCACCACTCTTTTTGCTCTTTCCCATTTTTGTTCTTTCGGTGACATAGCTTGTAATTCTTTTTCCACTTCTCTGTAATATTTGGGAACTGATTCATTATTAATAAAATCTCCAGTTGCAACTTGAGGCAAATTTGCCTTAATCACTGTGGCACCCATTTCAGTAGCCATTCTTGTTGCTGACTCAATCAAATAAGAACATTCTTTCCCACCTTTTGCATCAACAGCCTTACCCCTTGGATAAGCCCAAATAACTAGAGGTAACCCATAACGATCACATTCTTCTCTAATTGCAGCTAATTGAGGTAAATCCTCATCTTGTCTTGGTGTACCATAATACATAGTATAGCCAATCGCCACAGCTCCCATTCTTACAGCATCTTCAACAAAAGAAGTTGGAACACTTAATGGCAAAGATTGATCAGGAATAGATGTCTTCCCATTAATTTTCAAAAGTAAAGGAACTTCACCAGCTAACTTAGTCCAAAACCTCTTAGCAACTCCATAGTGAATAGCAACTGCATTATAGCCACCGTCTTTAGCTAATTCACAAATATAGTCTGGATTTGCAGCAACTTCATTCGGTTCAACATGCCTATTGTCATGTTCAATAAATTGATCATAAGGCAAAATTAATGAAGTACCACTATCTCGAACAATCTGTCGTAACCGAGACATTTCACCTGGAGAATAATAATTTTGTCTAAAAAATCTCATCGGATCTTTTCCAGTAGAACCTCCATTTAAAGTAGAATTGTCATTCATAGTTGTTGAATTAGAATTATTAATTATCTCCAAATTTTAAAAAAATCAGCTTGCAGAAATCTTAAATGAAGCTGAAAAAAATTTCAACGGAGAAAAAAAACAAGAAACTACTTTCACTAACCAATTAGTTTAAGCTGCATATTGCAAGGAAGAAAGAGGAGACAATTGAGCTGCACGAAAGTGCTACGATTGAGCGACGACGCTGCCTGACGCACTACAAACAAAGAATTACCTAAAAAACGAAAAAGCTACTTTCACCAACCAATTAGTTTAAGCTGTATATTGCAAGGAAGCAAGGAGGAGACGATTGAGCTGCACAAAAGTGCTGCGATTGAGCGACGACGCTGCCTGACGCACTACAAACAAAGAATTACCTAAAAAACGAAAAAGCTACTTTCACCAACCAATTAGTTTAAGCTGTATATTGCAAGGAAGCAAGGAGGAGACGATTGAGCTGCACAAAAGTGCTGCGATTGAGCGACGACGCTGCCTGACGCAGCAAGATGCAGCTTAAACTAATTGGTTTTAGCGGCTTGCAATTGCTGTGTCCCCCTCAACAAAAACAACAGCACCAGGACGAATCATAGTCTTAACCTTATCTGTATCTTGAATGTAAGTCAGAGAACGAACCTCAGAAATCATCATTTCATTTTTCTCTAACTGCTTTGTCAATTCTTGATGATTAGTATCAAGAGAATTCAAAACATAACCTTTAGTAACTTGCCTAGTAGAGAAAACCAAAGTAATAATAGTTATTAAAGCAACGAAACCAACCATTGAAGACAATAAGAAATAAGGTCCTAAAGTAAAGTTCCTTACAGCTTTAGCAAACAAACTTAGTTTTTTCCCCCCGTTTACAAGTATTAGTTGAGACATTCAGAAATGAGTTATTTAT
>CAYNUR010000132.1:0-4013 GCA_964400435.1 uncultured Candidatus Peribacteria bacterium | reverse complement strand
GTATAGGTGGAATTCCTATTGTAGACGCCCACAAAAAGTTAGTAGGTATTGTTACTAACCGCGATTTGCGGTTTGAAAAAAACAATAACCGACCCATTACCGAGGTGATGACCTCAAAAAACCTAGTCACCGCAGCCGAAGGTACCTCCTTAGCACAGGCAGAAGTAATACTACAAGAACATAAGATTGAGAAGCTCCCCGTGGTTAACACCGAAAATACGTTGGTAGGCTTAATTACGTTTCGCGACATTACCAAGCTAACCCAAAAGCCTATTGCCAACAAAGACCAATACGGTCGGTTGCGGGTAGCTGCTGCCATTGGCGTTACTCCAGATGCTGTAGACAGAGCAGAAGCTCTGGTTAATGCCGATGTAGATGCGCTGGTAATAGATACTGCTCACGGCCATACTCAGGGTGTAGTAGGCATGTTAAAAGCCATAAAAACAGCCTTTCCACAGATGGAGGTAGTGGTAGGCAACATTGCTACGGCCCAAGCCGCTAAATACCTGGTCGCAGCAGGAGCCGATGCCGTTAAAGTAGGTATTGGTCCCGGTTCTATCTGTACTACCCGAGTGGTGGCCGGGGTAGGATTTCCACAATTTTCTGCAGTGTTGCAAGTCGCCGCGGCGATCAAAGGCAGCGGCGTTCCAATAATTGCCGACGGAGGGATACGGTATACGGGCGATATTCCCAAAGCCCTTGCTGCAGGAGCCGATACCGTAATGCTAGGCTCGTTACTGGCCGGTACTAAGGAGTCGCCGGGCGAAACCATTATCTACGAAGGTCGAAAATTTAAATCCTACCGCGGTATGGGCTCTGTAGAAGCCATGAAAGCGGGTAGTAAAGACCGCTACTTCCAGGATATGGAGGACGATCTTAAAAAACTAGTGCCCGAAGGTATTGTAGGTCGCGTACCCTACAAGGGCGAACTTTACGAAAGTATGTACCAGTTTATCGGTGGGCTTAGGGCCGGAATGGGGTATTGCGGGGCTAAAGACATTGCCACGCTACAGGAAACCGGACAGTTTGTAAAAATTAGCGCCAGTGGTATTAAGGAAAGCCACCCGCACGATGTAACCATCACTAAAGAAAGCCCAAATTACAGTAGGTAAGCAGAATTATTCTTCAGTGGTATAGCGCTGCCAATCTTCTTTCTTGTAAATATCATCTCCAAAATAGCGGGCGAGCTGTAAAAAAGGTTCCGGTTGTCGGTACCCGGGAATCGGAGAGAGCACCTGCAACTCCTCATCTAGGAATACTACCGAGGGATAACTCATTCTACCCTGTAAAAGGGCAACCGCGAGTTCGTGGTACCCTGTTCGTCCAGAAGGTACAAACTTAAACGTCTTGCCTCGAAACGTAATAGGAGTTTTACCCTCCGCATCTAGCTTCACCATATAAAAATTATCCTGCATGTAAGCTGCTACCTCAGGATGTTGAAACGTTTCCTTATCCATTTTTTTACACCACCCGCACCAGTCGGTGTACACATCGATAAATATTTTTTTGGGATGGGTATCGGTCTCAGACAATCGCACGGCCTCTTCCCAGCTAAGCCAATCTATAGGCTGGGTCTGGGCTTGTATACCTGTCGCTACAAAAGAGAATAGCCCAACTTGAATAAGAACTGTAAAAACAATGCGCATGCTACTGTACTTTTTAGGAGTTCGTTCTGTTGTGATTACTACAAAACTAACGAACAATAGCTAAAAAAGCACGTAGGCCCCTTTTGCACTTTAATACTGTATCACTTCACCGCTGTTTTTTCCGCACTGCTGTTTGTTGGCGTCTTTTCGGAAACTGTGAACACATCTTTAACATCGATTTGGTTGCGTACAATATCCTCAAATGTTTCTCGCTCGCGTATCAAATGTCCTTGTCCCTGGTACCACAACACCTCGGCAGGGCGGGGCCTGGAATTGTAGTTGCTGGACATGGTAAAGCAATAGGCCCCGGCATTTTTAAAGCACAGAATATCGCCTTCGGTAATCTCACTTATCTTGCGGTTGCTGCCAAAAGTATCGGTTTCGCAGATGTAGCCCACAACGGAGTAGTAGCGTTCTTTTCCGTTAGGGTTAGAGATGTTGCTAATTTGATGGGTGGCTCCGTAAAACATAGGACGGATAAGGTGGTTAAACCCAGAGTCTATACTCGCAAAAACTGTAGAAGTGGTCTGTTTTACTACATTCACCTTAGCTAAAAAATACCCCGCTTCACTCACTAAAAACTTTCCGGGTTCAAAAGCTAAGGTAAGCTCCTTGCCATATTCGGAACAAAACTCAGAAAACCTTTGGCCTAGCTTTTTGCCCAGATCCTCAATATCGGTTTCGACATCGCCGGGTTTGTAAGGCACTTTAAATCCACTTCCAAAGTCGATAAACTCTAAATCTTTAAAATTCTTAGCGGCTTCAAACAGAATTTCCGAAGCGTGCAAAAACACATCAATGTCTAGAATATCGCTTCCGGTGTGCATGTGAATCCCGTTAATCCGCATCTTAGTCAACTCCACAATACGCAGTAAATGCGGAAGCTGGTGGATGCTAATACCAAACTTAGAGTCGATATGACCCACGGAGATATTAGAATTGCCCCCTGCCATTACATGCGGATTAATACGGACGCAAACTGGAACATTGGGGTGTTTGCTACCGAATTGCTCTAAAAAGGACAGGTTGTCGATATTTATTTGTACGCCCAGCGCTGCAGCCTCCTCAATCTCTCGCAAAGAAACCCCGTTAGGCGTATAAATAATAGACTCTGGTTGGAACCCTGCTGCGAGGCCTAGTTTTACTTCCTCTATAGATACCGTATCTAACCCGCTCCCTAAATGTTTCATAAGCCTCAATACGCTGAGGTTAGATAGAGCTTTTACGGCATAGTGTAACCGCAAACGAGGAACTTTACTAAACGCATTAGTGAGTCGATGGTATTGCGAAGCTATTTTTTCGGCATCGTACACGTATAAGGGGGCACCAAACTGCTCGGCAAGTTGTAATAAGTTTTGAGATTTCATAGTGTTATATTACATAATTAAGCGGGGGCAAAACTAAGGGTTGAGGCTGTGCTGCCCAAAAATAGTCGGCAGAATTAATACAAACACAACCATTTGTTTTAAATATCACATATTCTGGCTTCTTCACGGCTTGCCTATACTCCCCTTATACTGTACATTTAACGCAAAACTCGCTTATGAAACTGCCTTTTTTTCCCTTACCCACCATTTTCTTTCCGGGAGAAACAGTTCCCCTTCACATTTTTGAAGATCGATACAAACAAATGGTCTACGACTGCCAAAAGGAAGCGACAACCTTTGGTATTCCGGCCTACATTAACCGTAACATGGCCTACGGCATTGAGGTACAGTTGGTAAAAATAGTCACTACCTACAAAGGTGGAGAAATGGATGTGGTATGTGTGGCCCGGCAAGTGTTTAAAATCCGTTCCTTTGAGCGCCAAATGGAAGGAAAACTATATGCAGGAGGAGATATAAAATTTTTAGAGCTAGAATTTGAAGCCGATGAGGCATTAAAAAAAGAAGTACACCAAAAAGTAAGGGCCCTGTACGGCCTAATGGGAATGTCGTTCTCCAACCCTTCTCCTATACCCTACAACAGCTACTCTTTTGCTCATATAATAGGGCTTTCTCTGACTCAGGAACACGAAGTCCTTAAAATGGCAAAAGAAGTCGAACGACTGCGTTACCTCAACGAGCATTTAGATCGGATGACGGTGCTTTTAAAGGGAACCAATGCGACTAAAACCATTGCGAAGAACGGGCATTTTAAACGTTTTGATCCTCTAGACTTTAAGGATTTTAAAACCCTCCGCAACTAAGAGCATATCCGCTCTGAGTTAAACCTCCAATGCTCCTCGAAGTTTGCAGCTTCGAGAACCAATTTTTGTTTCAAACGCATCTCTTCGATCCTTTTTAATCCTGTAAAAAATAAAGGCGACCTAAGCAACCCCACTTCTTTTGAGTATTTGTTAAGAGCATGTTTAAACTCAATGCTTTC
>CAYNUR010000131.1:0-4016 GCA_964400435.1 uncultured Candidatus Peribacteria bacterium | reverse complement strand
ACTATTATAAAATACTCACCTAGGCTACAGTCGCTTAAAGTCCTTTCCTTTGTGAACTTTAACTATTTCAATGAAGGAGTATTTAAAAGAGAAGGAATTGATAGCATTTTGAAAGCGATTTTTGGAGAAAAGAATTTTTCAGATACAACTATCCCTTTTGCTTGCACTGCTGTCGACCTTGAAACACATGAAAAAATTGTTTTAAAAAGCGGATCATTAAGGCACTCAATTGCGGCCTCTTCAGCTTACTCACCAATTTTCTCACCAGTATTCATAAATGGTAAATACTTGGTGGATGGAGGAATTCTTGATGCAGTACCCGTAAAAGTTATGAAAAACATGGGAGCTGAAAAAATGATCGCAATCCGCATAAAAAATAATTTAGTACGCCAATATATTTCGGGACAAATTTACTGCAAATACTATACAGATCCCGAAAAAGAGAACAGCTGGCTAAAGAGAAATGTAGACTCCTTAAAAAGGAAAAGACAGGATCTAAAATTATTAATGGATATTGCAATGGAAAATGTAAATATTCCTGCAGGGAAGCTGATTGAACAGGATATCAATGAGGTCAAGCCAGATTTCTATCTTGAACCAGTTATTGACATAGGTTTACTTGACTTTTCTAAAATGAACCAAGCTATCGATATGGGGAGACAAGCAGCACTAGAGTCTCTCCCGAAATTAAAAGAATTGCTAGAATTGTAATCAATGGAAGAGTTAAATCAAGGAGAAATACCAATTCCAAAAATTGAAAATATTGATCGTCCAGAATATGTAGGACTCCCATATCCTATGTATGATTACAAAATGATCGGAAGGGATAAAATAATGCAAGAATGGAAAAGATTATCAGATAATCTTCAGTTTGATGAAATTTTTCAAGAGGAGGCTTTGATTTTTCTATTAATGGTTGATAGTGAGTATTTACTAAAAAATCCTCAGGAAGAAGGAGTTTGTCTGGATACTTAATTGATCACGATGGAAATGATTGGACTAAGCCAAGTAGCTTAATAACTGCTGGAATCGATCGAGTGGTAAAAGTTGCGATAGAGAGATTCTATAAATTAAAAAACTCTGAACATTACTCTAAAAACCCTTTGCGGATTCTCCCCCATGAACTAACCGAGAATTTTCGTGAAGAAATTCTTGCCGTTGAAGATGAAAAAGAACCGACTCTGGAAAACTTGTTAAAATCCTCTGAAGCAGCTAAGAAGCTATATGACACAGGAGAAATATTGGAAGAAAGCGATTTAAAAGTTCTCCCTTTTTTGAGTAATTCATCTTCATTAGAACGATTTCGAAAAAACTACAATGATAAAAGTGAACTAAAGCTGGTCAGGTCTAAGGCAATTCTTGGTGCGCCGAGTTTTTCTTCATGGGCAGATAAAGGATATCATAGTGGTGAATAAGAAGACTTGAAACATGGAAGAATTGAGAGAACACGGCAAAATCTAATTAGAGGAAGAGAATTGTCAGATATTTTTAAACTGGAAAGGCCTGAACTCGGAATAAAACTGCAAAGAGTTTCCGGACCTTTTGGTCCTATATACTGGGCGACTGATGGTTCGCATAGGGTTGCTTCTTCAAAATATGCTCAGATGGAATGGATTGCAGCTAATATAAAAGATGTTGAGACACATAATGAAACATTCTGCAGCAAGAATGTTTTAAATCTATGGAACAAACTTGCTGACTCAGGACTAATAAATATTGAAGCTCAAAAGATTGAAAATGATGAAGTATGGGAAAATTATTCTATTAAAATTCTCGATTCTAATTTAAGTTGGATCATCTTAGCTCAATGGGATGCATGGACTTTTATCCAAATCAATCAAGCCTATAACAAAATCTATCCTGGCTCTATTGAGGAAATCGCAGATGAAAAAGGAATACCGCCAGAAGCTCTACTTGATTTGCGGGCCTATTTTGAGTGGATTGGATTGTAATAGCAAAGCACTTTTTTGAACAAAAAATTAAATTTAGGCTTATTTAACGATACAAGAAAAGTACCCCTTGAGATTTAAAGGCTTTGTGATGGTGGGTCGGGTGGGAATCGAACCCACGACCATCAGCTTAAAAGGCTGCTGCTCTACCGACTGAGCTACCGACCCAAATTACACATGAAAAAATTCCCAAACATATTATTTGCTGATGCCGCTAAAAGCAAGTCAATTTCTATTCTTCTTTTTTCGTATACAAACTATGGACTAGAAATGCTAGAGATGGGAAGGCGAACCAAATGTTAGAATGATTGATCATCGTCCTTATCAAACTGGACTTATTATACAGATCCCAAAGTGCAGTTTTAGCTGCTTCTTCTGCTCCACCAATATTAACTATCGAGACTCCACTAACAAAAACCAAGACTGAACTTATGATTAATCCAGCACTCATAAACGAATAAACAACTAACAATATCAGCCTCATAATTGGTGATCGATCATCAATTGTGTGTACTTCAAATGCACCTCTAACAGAAAATAATATAACCAGAGATACGAAAACCATAACCTTCACAAAAACAATTGCCTCTTGCTCACTACCTACAGAAACCAACCTTAAAACTTTAGAAAAAATTGCTGAACCACTGAAGTATTTTTCGAATAAATTACCCATTGCATCTGCCGAGAGGGCTGCAACATAAGTTCCAAGAATAACTTTCAAAGTATTATCACGTCCAATAATAAAACTATATGAAATGATGACAATGAAGAAAACTAGGATAAATAGGTCCCAAGATAGACGTATGTCCATGAATAAGAATGAGTAACTACTGTATAGTAATCTAATATGAAGCTAAGTTTTTTGCAATACTACCAGAACAATCCTGACTTTTTTAAATCTAACTTTGCCTCATCAGCTAGCTGTGAATAAAGTTCTTTTTCTTTTTTAGAAAGCTTGCTTGGAATTTTTATTTTCACCTTTACTAAATGGTCTCCGTTACTTCCTCCACCTATTTTTTCTACGCCTTTACCACTTAATTTAAATACTTTTCCATGTTCTGTCCCAGGTGGAACTTTAATTTTTGTTGGTCCGAATAATGTTTCAACTTCAACTTCATCACCTAAAACTGCTTGGAGTAAATGAACTTCAAGCTCAGAATGTATGTCCCTACCATGTCTCAAAAATTTACTACTTGGTTTAACTCTCAAATTTATATAAAGATCTCCATTTGGACCACCTTTTACCCCCCCTTCACCTTTTCCAGAAAGCCTTATTGTTGAATCATTATCTACACCTGCAGGTATTTTAACTTTTACTCTTTCCTTCTGACGTACTCTTGAAGTTCCATGACATTTTGTACATTTTTTCTCTGGAACCTTTCCTTCACCACTACACATTTCACAAACTCTCGAGGTTGCCATTTGACCCAAAATTGTATTCCTAACTGTCTTTACCTGACCTTGACCATTACAATTTTTACAACTTATAATCGCGCTTTCAGGCTCTGCACCGATTCCTTTACAATTACCACAAACATCTGGTTTAGTAATTTCTAATTCTTTTTCACAGCCAAAAACTGCTTCTTCAAAATTTATTTCAATGCTTGCTTCAATATCATTCCCTCTGACCCTTGCAGATCTTCCCCTCGTGCTAGACCTGCCTGCATTCCCTCCGAAAAAAGACTCAAAAATGTCAGCAAAACCTCCTGCTCCACCTGAAAACCCTGTAAAATCAAATCCCCCTTGGAATCCTCCTGCTCCAAATCCAGACCCCCCGCCAGCAGAACCAAAAGCATCGTATTGCTGTCTTTTTTTAGGATCTGAAATTATCTCGTAAGCCGCATTGATCTCTTTGAATTTTTCCTCCGCATCCTTGTCTCCCTTATGCTTATCAGGATGCCACTTTAAGGCTAACTTCCTGTAAGCAGCTTTTATTTCCTTATCCGTTGCAGTCTTTTCGACTCCGAGTATTTTGTATGGATCTTTATTAGACATTTAAGTATTTTGATGGATTGTAAATTTATTAGCTGAGGAATTATATATAGTTTAAAGAATGTTGTCTAGCAC
>CAYNUR010000130.1:0-4025 GCA_964400435.1 uncultured Candidatus Peribacteria bacterium | reverse complement strand
GATAAAAGCTTTGAAAATTCATTAATCGATACAAAAAAAGAAATCCTTTTAGTCTCTCAATTCACACTATATGCCAACTGCAAAAAAGGGAGACGTCCTGACTTCAATGAATCAGCAAATGCAGATTTAGCAGAAAATCTTTACAAAAAGTTTATAGAAGAATTAATAAAACATGATATTCAAGTAAAAACTGGTATATTTGGGGCAGACATGGAAGTCTCTTTAATCAACGACGGTCCAGTCACAATAATTTTAGAAAGCAATAACCTGTAATCAATGGACAACAAAATGGATAAAGTAGTAGCACTTTGCAAGAGAAGAGGATTCATCTTTGCAGGATCTGACATCTATGGAGGACTAGCAAACACATGGGATTATGGACCATATGGAAGTCAACTTAAACAAAATGTTAAAAATTTTTGGTGGAAAAACTTCGTTTTAATGAGAGACGATGTTGTGGGACTTGATTCTGCGATCTTAATGAGTCCAAAAGTTTGGGAAGCATCAGGACATATTGGATCTTTTTCTGACCCATTAATGGATTGTAAAAACTGCAAAGAAAGAGTCAGAGGAGATAAATTAATAGAATCAACCCTAGGTATTGAGGCAGCAGTTGGAAAATCACTTGAAGAAATAGGGAAATTGATAAAAGAAAACGGCCTTAAATGCCCAAAATGTGGAAAATGTGACTTCACTGAAGCAAGATCATTCAATCTAATGTTCAAGACTCATCAAGGTGTAGTAGAAGAAACAGCTTCAACTGTTTATTTACGCCCTGAAACTGCACAAGGAATTTTCGTGAACTTTAAAAATGTAGTACAAAATTGTCGACAAAAAGTACCATTTGGAATTGCTCAAATAGGTAAATCATTTAGAAATGAAATCACACCTGGAAATTTTACTTATAGAACGAGAGAATTTGAACAAATGGAAATCGAATATTTTGTAAAACCAGGAGATGAAAAAGAGATAGAAAGACAATTCAAAGTATGGAAAGAATTATGCTTTCAATGGTTGCTAGATCTGGGCATTAAAAAAGAAAATCTAAGATTTAGAGATCACGATAAGGATGAACTATCACATTATTCAACAATGACGGTAGATGTTGAATACAAATTTCCATTCGGATGGGGAGAACTTATGGGATTAGCATATAGAGGATGCTTCGATCTTTCTCAACACCAAGAATTCTCAGGAAAAAGCCTAGAATACCAAGATCCTCAGACAAATGAAAAATTCATTCCGCATGTTCTTGAGCCATCATTCGGTGCAGACAGAACAATCCTTACAGTACTTTTAGACGCCTACGATGAAGATGAAATTAATGGCGAACAAAGAACAGTCATGAGGTTCGCAAAAGATATAGCACCAATACAGATTGCTGTATTTCCATTAATTAAGAAAGAACCACTACAAAAGTTAGCTCAAGAAGTAAGAGGAAAGCTAAAAATAAAGTACCTCACAGATTATGACGAATCAGGTGCAATTGGAAAAAGATATAGAAGACAAGACGAAATTGGTACACCATACTGCATCACTGTTGACTTTGAAAGTTTAGAAGATGGAATGGTCACAATTAGAGACAGAGACACAACAAAACAAGATAGAGTAAAAATCGAGGAACTAGAAGGCTATCTCGAAAAAGAATTTAGTGCCTAATTAAAACAAAGAATTAAATGATTAAGCGATTGAAAAAAATCGCTTTTTCTGCTAAAATAAAAGGATTCGTGTAAAAAACAAAAACCAAATGCAAGAATTATTGATAAAACTTTGGGAACTAATCCTCGATCATCCATTCTGGACTTTAGCCATCGTTCTTGGCTCAATCTTGTTATTCAAGTCATCCATAGACACCTTAAGGTTTGTTTACAGATTAAGAGTTGCCAAAAAACTTGTTTTTATGCGTGTAACTTTACCAAGACAAGATTCACAAAAAGATGACCAAAATTCTACTGAAAAAGATTTTAGAGAAAAGATAGCAATAATGGCCCAGTTCTATAGAAATTTACACGAAACCAGAGAATTAAATCTTTGGAATATTATTAAAACAAGGATTCTACACACAAACATCATTAGTTTCGAACTAGTCGCACATCAAAAGCTCGTAGATTTCTACATCACTACACACCCTTACTACAAAGAAATAATCGAAAAACAAGTTACAACCTATTATCCAGATGCAAATGTTGAATATTTAGAACCTTACGAGCATAAATTCGAAAACTCAAAAGTAAAAGGATATTACGCATACTTGCAAAATAAATTCTGGTTTCCAATAAAAACATTCAAAGTCGTAGAAAATGACCCTTTAAACAACCTAACAAACATTTTCTCGAAAATGGACGAAGATGAAACGGCTGTTATCCAGATAGTACTTAGACCAAGAAGTGATAGCTGGACAAAAAAAGCCACAGCATTTGGTGAAGCATTCTTTAAAGGAAAAAAAGAAGGCGGCGGAGGTCTTAAAATTCCACTCATAAGCCCAATATTAAATGTCTTTAAAGGAGTATTCTTAGGCTTTGATAAAATGGAAGTTGAACCGGCTCAGGGTGGGGGAGACGGATATGTAAGAATGCTCCAATCAAAAGAAGAAGTAGCAAAAAGAATTGGCGAAAAAGCTTCTCAATCAGGGTTTGATACGGTTATAAGACTATTAGCAACAGCAAAAGAAGAGAAAAGAGCAGAAGAACTAAGCAATAACATAATAATTGGTTTAAATCTCTTTAAGGATCAAAGTTCAAATTGGTTTCAAACAAGAAGGTTATTCTTGATAGATTACATCAATGACAAAATGTTCTTGTTCAATTTTAAGAACAGACTAATGGATGTAAACTCATTATTGTTTAGTGAAAAAAAATCATTATTAGTAGAAGAGGAATTAGCAAGTATCTATCATTTTCCTTCAACAAAATATAATAAAGCACCAATTATTCGCTGGTTAGATTACAAAGTTTTACCAGCACCGCTAAACCTACCTAAAGAAGGAATTCTCTTAGGCCACAACGTCTACAGAGGAGAGAAAAAAGAAGTAAGATTTTTGAAAAAAGATCGATCTAGACATCACTATATCATTGGGAAATCCGGTTCTGGTAAATCGGCATTACTTTCGTACATGGCCAGACAAGACATTTGGAATGGTGATGGAGTTTGTGTAGTAGATCCACACGGAGATCTCGTAGAAGATATTTTAACCTACGTACCAAAAGAAAGAGCAAAAGATGTAATAGTTTTTGATCCATCAGATCTACAAAGACCAATGGGATTAAACATATTAGAAGCAAAAGACTCTTCAGAACAGGATCTAATATCCTCTCAAGCAACTGAAATTTTCATTAAACTTTTCGGAGATGAAATTTTCGGACCACGTATCCAACACTATTTCCGAAATGCTTGTTTAACTTTAATGGAAGACGAGGAGGAAGGTGCAACATTAATCGATGTTCCGAGAATATTTACCGATGACGCTTTCTTGAAATACAAAGTAAAAAAAGTAAAAAATCCAATCGTAAAATCATTTTGGCAAAATGAATACGCAAATACAGGAGACAGAGAAAGGCAAGAAATGATCCCATATTTCAGTTCAAAGTTCGGACCATTTATTACAAATGCAATTATGAGGAATACCATTGGACAAGTAAAATCAGCCTTTGACTTTAGAAAAGTAATGGACGAACAAAAAATCCTTTTCGTAAAGCTCTCAAAAGGTAAGATAGGGGATTTAAATACTCAGTTATTAGGGTTGGTAATGGTAGCAAGAATTCAGATGGCAGCAATGAGTCGTGCAGATATGCCAGAAGCAGATCGTAAAGATTTCTTCCTCTACGTGGATGAGTTCCAAAACTTCGCAACTGATAGTTTCTGCTCGATTTTATCTGAAGCCAGAAAATATAGATTAAATTTAATAATGGCCCATCAATATATAAATCAGTTAGTAGTTTCAAAATTTGGAAATACATCAACACAAATTAGAGATGCAGTATTTGGTAACGTTGGTACATTATGCTCATTTAAAGTAGGTGCAGATG
>CAYNUR010000129.1:0-4078 GCA_964400435.1 uncultured Candidatus Peribacteria bacterium | reverse complement strand
TTCTTTAGTGTTTTATTTTTTTCTTTAATTTCATCTTCTGATAAAAGATCAATTTTATTCAGAGCAACTAATTGTTCTTTTTTAGTGATCTCTGGATTAAAACTTTTTAACTCTTCGATTATTGTGGAGTAGTTTTCGTCAATATTTTCTAAGCTTCCATCTATTAAGTGAACTAGTACTTTTGTACGAGCTACGTGTTTCAGAAATTGATGTCCAAGGCCTTTTCCTTCGCTAGCACCTTCAATTAAACCGGGAATGTCTGCAACTACAAATGTGGAATCTTTATCGCCACCAAATTTTGACATGCTTACGACACCTAAGTTTGGTACAAGAGTAGTGAAATGGTAGGCAGCAATTTTGGGTTTTGCATTACTGATTACAGAAATAAAAGTTGACTTTCCAGCTGAAGGAAGGCCAATAATTCCTACGTCTGCAACAAGTTTTAATTCTAGATGTATTGTGAATTCTTCGCCGGGTTCACCATATTCAGCGAATCTTGGGGCTTGATGTGTAGAGGTAACAAAGCGTGCATTCCCCATTCCACCTTGTCCTCCTTTTGCTATGATTATTTCATGATTTTCTTGGTCTAGATCTGCTACGAGCATGTTTTTTTCTTCGTTCAAAATCATGGTTCCTTGTGGGACTTCAAGTATTAATGGTTCAGCATTTTTGCCGTGCATGTTCTTTCCTTTTCCGTTTACACCTTTTTCCGCTCTATATTTTTTCCCATTAATTAAATGTGCAAGAGTATTTAAATGTGGATTTACTCTTATGATTATATCACCACCTTCTCCTCCATCTCCTCCATCAGGGCCTCCTTTTGGTACAAATTTTTCTCGTCGGAAGCTTGAGCATCCGTCTCCTCCTTTCCCGGCTATAACTGTGATTTTTACTTCGTCTTTGAACATATTGAAAATTGATTATGTTCAATTGTTAGCATGAATTGAGGCATAATGTCTATCTAAAGCGCATGAATGGTGCCCAGGGTGGGAATCGAACCCACACTCTATTGCTAGAACGAGATTTTGAGTCTCGCGCGTCTACCAATTCCGCCACCTGGGCTTGAAGAGATCCTCAATATTTTACCGAAGTTTCTTAGAAATTCAATTTAGAATTTATTTTTCTGATTTTACTGATACTTTCTTTTGGCAGACTTTTGGAATGATGAAGTATAAATATATTGAGAAGATTCCAAGCAGGAAGATGGAACTTAAGTATTCGTGAAATAGATCCATTGCTAATTCTCTCGAGTAGTATTCTCCTACGTGTAAGATTACCAGAATTCTGATTATGTTTAGTATGTAAAGAGTTACTATTCCTGATAAGTATGCAAAGGTTGCTTTGGTTTTATTGATTTTGTGCTTTTTTTTCATTAGTGAGAGGCTTGTAGCATATAAAAATGTGAATGCTGTCATTGAGTATATTCCAGAGCATGGAGGGCCTACTATTCCTCTGAAATTTGTGAATTCTACTATGAAGCCATTTTCGACATCAGAGATTTGATATGGAGTGTTTAATAGTTTCATTATGCTAGCTACACCGTATTTAATTGGTATAAAAAAGTATGTCCAATACTGTTCTACATAGATTGGTACAGCTAGATATCCAATTGAAATTAAAGCTATTATCATTAATTCTTCATAGAATTGGTGTTTTACGAATGGAATATTGAAGACTGCTAGAAATAAGAAAAACTGCCCCAGTCCGTAAAGGAAAAAGTATGAGATAACTGGTGCAATTCTGAAATTGTATGTAAGAAATTCGTATGGCAAATAGAAGAATAAGGCAGCGATTAAGCTGAATATTACTGTTTGGCTAAGTTTGTTTTTGTAGGCAAATACATTTTTGAGTTTATCTCTTCGGAGATAAATGAATCCTAAAATTAAAAAGTAAATAAAGAATGTATAGTATCCATCATTTACAGTGATTATCGATTGGTTCAGTAAGTCTTTTACTGTTCCAAAGGAAAATGAAATGGCTATATATAATGTTAAGAAGATTGCGACACGTATTAAAAACCACTTTTGTCCCCTATTTTCGTGTTTTTTTAAATGTTCTTTGTGTTCTTTAAGTTTTCTATGTATTTTTTTGATCATTTTGGTTTTTATATTCATATGATTATATCATTTTTATCTCTATTTTAAAAGGTTTTAAGTCTTATCCTATTCCTCTATCAAGTTGAAAAAGCTCAAGCTTATTGTTTGTGCTCTATGTTTTTTATTTCTATGAGTTTTTTAGTTTTGGCTTTCTACGTATTTACCTATATGTTCTCCGTATTTTTCAATTAAGGTTTTTGTTTTTTCTCCAACTTTTTTGTTGTTTATTGCTGTTTTATCAATTTCCGTAATTGGAACTATTCCTTTTGTTGTTTGCGTTAGAAAAACTTCATTTTGTTTTTTTAGTTCTTTGATGTTGATTGTTTTGTACTCAATTGGGAATGGTGATATTTCAATGATGATATTTCGTGTGATTCCTTCTAGAACGTCATTTTTTCTGGTGCAGAGTTTATCTTCTTCAAACCAGAATATGTTTGAATATGCACCTTCGTATACTTCCCCTGTTTTGTCTATAAGTATTGCATCATATGAATCTGCTTTTACTGCTTCGTTGTGTGATAGGTATGAGTTTAGGTATGATATTGATTTTACTTCTGGATAAGATCGGATACAGTTAACGGATTTACAGCTCACTCCCCTATCAATGACTTCCTGATTTTCTTCGAGTTCGATTGAAGTTATGAGGATGCCTTCTTTTATGTGAATGACTTTTATTCTTTGGTTGTCTTTGTTTGACTTTTGTACAACTTTATTGATCATTATTTTTATTTCCTTGCTGTCGTGATTTAATTTTAGGCCAATTCTTTTGCTTGATTTTTCTAATCTTCCAATGTGTTCGTCTATTTTGAAAGGGACTTTCTTGTAGGTTCGAATTGTTTCAAAAGATCCAAATCCGTACATGAATGACTCTGAAAGCATTGATACTTTTGCTTCATTTTTGTTTATAAACTCGTTGTTAAATAGGATCTTCATTGTTCTAAAATTTTCATAAATGATTTTGCTTTTTGAATCGTTTCTTCAAACTCTGCTTTCTCTTTTGAATCGATTACTATGCCCCCTCCAATGCCTAAGGTTAGGTCTTCATTTTCTTTGACAATTGTTCGTATTGCAATATTGAATTCGAGATCGTCGTTTGGATTGATTTGGCCGATAACTCCTGTGTAGACTCCCCTATTTGTAAATTCTAATTCTTCTATGATTTCTGTTGCTCTTTTCTTTGGGCAACCTGTTATTGAGCCTCCTGGCAACATTGATAACAGGGCTTCGATATTTGAAATTTTAGGTCGGATTTTTGATTTTATTTCTGAGTAGGTGTGCCAAACTGTTGGACATTCACTAATTAATCTATTACCTGTTAATTTTACTGAACCTATTTCTGATACTTCCCCTAAGTCATTTCTTAAAAGGTCCGTAATCATATTTAATTCTGCTGCTTCTTTTGAACTTTCAATAAGTTCTTGTTTTAGATCTTGATCTTCCATTTTTGTTTTTCCTCTTTTTCTGGTTCCTTTTATAGGGCAAGTTGTAGCTTCTTTGTTTTTTATTTTTAGAAATAGTTCAGGTGATGCTGATAATATTTGAAAGTCGTCATCTTCAATGTATGCCAGATAGCTTACTTGATTTTCCTCGTTAACTCTTTCGAAAAGCTCTCTGGCTGGCATGTTTGTTTTTGCTTTTAGTTGATGTGTTAAGTTCATTTGGTAGATATGTCCTTTTTTGATGTATTTAATGACTTTTTGGTAGGCATGTTTGTAGTCTTCTTCAGTTATTTGTTCTTGGAAGTTTTTTGAATTATGTATTTGAGTCGGTTTATTAACTTTGCGATCGAATAATTCTTCAAATATTTTTAGATCTTTATCGTTATTGTAATTGATGATTGTTTGTTTTTCTTCGAATTGTATGAAGTTTTCATAGGCTTGGAAAAAAATGTCGGGAGTTTTAAGGCTATTATTGTGTTTGATATTCTTCAAGAAAAGTCCTGTTTCATAAGATATAAAACCTATTAATTTATTATTTAACTT
>CAYNUR010000128.1:0-4146 GCA_964400435.1 uncultured Candidatus Peribacteria bacterium | reverse complement strand
CTTATAGTTGCAGTTGCTCCAGTTACACCTCCATTTGTAGGCTCATCATTACCAATATGTCTTGAACTATTGCTTTTTAAACTTGTTTGAGTGTCTGGCTCAGATGAAATTCTGCCCTGTCTTTGTTTTAATGCGAGCATGCTGACAACTGCATTGGAAATGCCTTCTGAAACTTTTTCAATTTTTTGAGGATCTAATTGAGGATAAATACATAGTTCACGAATTTTCTGATGAAGTTCACGATCGATTTTCACATCTAAACAATTAGCTTGAGCTAAATCTTGAATTGCAAAGTCTAGTGATAAACCTGAAGCCTCTGGATTCTGGAGTATTTTAATAAAAATATTGAAGATTGTAACGAAGTCTGGCACAGAGTATACTTGATCTTTTGTAAGCTGAATGCCGTATTTTGAAAGTTCTGAGACTATCTGGTTTGCTAATTCTCCGTCAGTGATTTCATCTCCTTCTTTTATTCCATTAACAAAATCGTGGCTTGCAGCTTTTGTTTGTAAATCTGAAGTTCTATTCTCTGTGGATAGTCTTGATGGATTGGTATAACTATCGATATAGTCCAACATTTTCTCAAGACTTGAACCTAAATCAACTGGATCAATTGAAGACCTAATATTCATTGAATGAAAATCTAGCCATATTCCCCTAAGATCGTTTAGATATTTTTCAAGAACAGACATATAAACATCGAAGGCTTTGTTTAGTGGCTCAACTAATTGTGGATTTTTTTCAAAATCAATAATTGACCTCAAAGCATTTCTTGGGTCTTTTATTCGGTCTTTAAATTTTCTATTTAAATCAGTGTAAGCCCTTAATAAAGATTTAGATTCGACAACCAAGACCTCAACATCTTCAAGTGCAGATGCCACTTTTGAAGCTACAGAATATGCAAGTTCGATTATTAAGTTATCTCTTTCAAGTAAAATTATTTCTTTGATAGCATTTAATATTCTTTCTTTTTCTTCTGGAGTTTTTTCTTCTAGCTCATGCTGGCTGATAAGCTCAGGGAAAACCTTTAACATTTCTTGGTCTTCAAAGGAGAAGTGGTCAGGATTTTGACCAATTTCAAGACCTGCACTATGCGGTGAATGAATAATTATTTGCCGGGAAGACCTATTTGGTTTATCTGGATTTTTCGAGTTAAATCTAGTAACTCTAACAACTTCCATTGAGCGAATTTCTCCATCAATTTCTCTTTCGAAAAACTCTGAATCGATGACTTCACTTTCCATATTATTTCCTGGAGAATTCACGCATGTTGGTTAATTTTTGGTTTGCTATTTTAAGTAAAATCAATCATTAGTCAACTGTCAAATTCATATTTCTCTGAATGAATTCCTATATTGTAAAGCTTCAGCGACGTGTATTCTTTGAATGTTTTCAGACTGAGAATAGTCTGCGATTGTTCTAGCTAACTTAAGTATTTTTAAATACGCGCGTGTGGATAATTTTAAGTTTTTAACCGCTTTATCAAGCAACATTCTTGTTTCTTTATTAACCTGGCAGTTCAACTTTAATTCCTTTAAATTCATTTGAGAATTACAGTAAACTTTTGGATCGCTTTTAAATCTTTTTTCTTGGATGCTTCTAGCATAAATGATTTTTTCTTTAATTGGTTTTAAATTATCTTGAACCTTGGAATCTAGAACTCGTTGGGCATTAATTTTTTCAATGTTTAAAAATAGATCAATTCTGTCTAAAAGTGGACCCGAGAGTTTTTTTTGATATTGATCAACCTGGCTTTGAGAGCAAATGCACTTAATGACTCGGTCAAATCTGTATCCACAAGGACAAGGGTTTGTGGTTGCAATTAATGAAAAATCTGAAGGAAATTGAACCGAAAACTTCGAGCGATTTAGATTGATGAATTTATTTTCTAAAGGTTGCCTCAAAGATTCTAGTATTGACCTTGGAAACTCACTAATCTCATCTAAAAAAAGTACACCATTATGAGCTAAGGTTATTTCTCCAGGTACTGGAATTTTGCCTCCCCCACTGATAATTGCGACGCTTGAAGCTGTGCTATGTACTTCCCTAAAAGGTCGATGATGAATGATAGGACACTTCGAATTTAAAAGACCAGAAATTGAAAATATTTTTGTTGTTTCTAATTTCTCAGACTTTGACATTTTTGGTAGAAGATTCTGAAAAGATCTGGCTAAAATTGTTTTTCCACAACCAGGACTACCGTTTAGCAGAATATTGTGGCCACCAGCAGCTGCAATGGCTAATGCTCTTTTTTCTTTCTCCAGACCTATTATGGAATTAAAATAGTCTTTTTGGCTTGATATTATTTGATTAGTCGAACTGAGGTTTGTCTTTATTTCAAGATGATTATTGCAGTAATTTACTAGTTGAGTTAAGTTTTTTATGGGTATGATTTCTATATCATTAATAAATGATGCTTCAGGTAAATTTTCCTCTGGGATAAAAATTTTTTTAAATGAAGATTTTTTTGCGAAATGGGTTATTGGTAGTACACCATTAATGGGTTTTATTTCACCATTTAATGATAACTCCCCTACCATTATTGAGCTCTTTATTCTCTCTGGCGATAGCTGTTTACTCGCTAATAGAAGGCTAGTTGCAATAGGTAGGTCAAAAATTGAACCTTTTTTTGGGATTTGTGCTGGTGCTAAATTAATAGTTTTTCGAGTTGTGGGGAAAGTTAGGGAAGAATTCTTAATACTTGCCCTAATTCTGTCTTTTGATTCATGAACAGAGGTATCTCCTAATCCAACAATTGAAAAATGTGATAACCCGTTAGAAATATCTGCTTCTACTTCGATTATGTGACATTGTAAACCGGTGAATGTTGATGAGTAAACTTTGCTTGTCATGGCCTTACTTTGACAAACAAGTATTAAATATTCTTAAAAAATTCTTAAAATATTTCTAAATTAAAAGGTTTTTAGGATGAGTTGGTAAGTATTATTTTCTAAATTTTCATTTCCCACCTTAAAATATATTGTACTAACGGTTTCTGTTCCAATGACTTCAAAAGGTTGAGCTGGAAGATCAGTGAAAGTCTCAATCCTACTATATGAATTCTCACTAGGATCGTAGATTCCAAAGGTATATTCACCAGAGACAATTCGCTCATTTAACCTAACGTATTTATAGTCAGATTTTCCCTCTAGGTTAATAATATCTGAGCTTTGAGTACTCACGAAGATCAGATTATCACTCTTTAACCAATCAACTGGTGAGATTGATAGTAAATCTAGTTCAGAAAGGTTATTCTCTCTGTCCAATAACCAGTAATTTGCAGATTCTTTAAAACTGATTAGTAAAAGATCACCACTATCAGACCAAAGTCCATTCTCAATTTCAAATAATTCTGGCACACCATCTATTGATTCTCTTTTACTAAGTTTAGTATTAACTCTATAAATTTGATTATTTCTTGAACCAGTTTCAATTATAAGAGCTGATTCAGGACCAGAAATAATTATAGGTTCTCTAATTTCATTAGAAAAATAGACGATGGCCCTTTCTCTTGAATCATTTGAATCTATTAACTTGTATTGATTATTTGATTGGTCAAACACTATTGAATAAATGATTTCTTCGTCTGGCTGAGGATAATTTGTAGATTGAGTGACATACGGATTAATCTGGAAATTTGGTTCTAAATTATATGTACTTCTAAATGGAACTTCTAGATTTAAAACTATTGATTGGTATCCATCTTTCGAAATTACTAATGTTTTTTGGCCAGAGTTTTCTTCAATTAAACATGGTGATTGATTGCAATCTACGGCTTGAGACTCGGATACTTCTACTCGAAAAGGAGTTGGTCCGATTATGGAGATGTTTCCAATGGCTAAAAAATTCCTCCAGATAAAAAATCCAAGGGCAAATAAGATAGAAAGGATAATTATAATTGCCAAATATATGGCTTTCTTAGTTTCTTCTGACTCAAGGGAAGGCATTTTTAATGTGAATTAATTTAGCTTTTCTTATATTCAGATTTAATTCTATTGCAATAAAGTCAATTCTCCAACTAAAACCTAGATATTTCTTGTTGTTATTGAGGAATTTATAGCAAGTCTTTGTAATTTTTTCTTTTTGAGTTTCAGTTACAGATTCGTATACAGTTAAAACTGCGAACACTAAACAACAGTTTAAATT
>CAYNUR010000127.1:0-4174 GCA_964400435.1 uncultured Candidatus Peribacteria bacterium | reverse complement strand
TCATTGGAGTTGATATCGGCGGTAAAAAAATTCACTCGTCCTTATCTTCTTTTTCAAAAGATTGTTAATATAGTTCCACACATTGTTCACCAGGAAAAGTCTGTGATCTTTTTAAAGAAAATAAAATAGTTTTAAAAGAAAAGAAAATCCCAACAGATGCAAAAAATGGTTTCAAAAGTGTTCTTAGTAAAGTTTTAGCGTTAATCCATGAAATAAAAGAGGAAAGCACAATTTCAGTAGGAATTGGCATACCAGGCTATGTTGAATCGAAAGAAGGCATTGTTTATAGAATTCCGAATATACAACATGAAGGTCCTATTGATGTTAAAAGATTCTTTAGTAACAAACTTGATCTACCAATATATATAGATAATGATGCCAATCTCTTTGGATTCGCAGAGTATCACATTAACTGGAAAGGAAAGGTAAAAGATATGCTGGCTTTGACTTTAGGAACTGGACTTGGTGGTGCAATTATTATAAATGAAGAACTTTACGAAGGAAGTCATGGTTTCGCAGGAGAATTCGGCCACGTAGCTTTTAACGAAACTATGGAACTAGAAGACATTGCGTCTGGAAAGAATAAAGAAAAAGAAACAAGAGGTAGATATCTAGGGCTTGCAATAAGTAATTTTATCCACATTTTCAATCCCTCAGTAATTGCTTTAGGTGGAGGAATGGCAGAAGGGGAGTTTGATGAAATGGAAAATGATATGTGGAAAGAAATAAAAAAAAGAACAGTCCCAGAAGCAAACAAAGATCTCAAGATCTATCTTTCAAAGTTAGAAAATCCCGGAACATTAGGAGCAGCAATTTTAGCATATTATAAAACAAATATTGACAAAATGTCAAAAAATGTGTAAATTCATTGTGTGAATGTTGGCCAATCGTGCGCCAATTTTCCATGCCCTTTTCACCACCCGAGAGAGGAGATGAACGATGATTACTCAGTATCAAGAAGTCTTCCTGATTACGGTCGCTGTCTTTATGGTGGCTTTCCTGGCTGGTACCATCTACGGCCGTTACTCAAAGAACAAGGAGGAGAAGTCAAGCCTGGCCACTCTGGTGGATGTTGGCAAGGCCGCACTCATCAGTGGGTTCATGTATCTTGGTGTTGTCTTAGTCCTGGCATTCATCATTACGACGACTGTCCAATGGATCGGCTAGATCCAGGATCTTCAGGACAACAAAGGGCGCCACCTCACACAATATAATAGTGAGGTGGCTTTGACGTACAAAAATTTGTATTGTTATTAAACAACAGACCATTAATCACTTCTACCTTATTTAACTACTATATTTGACAAAGAACTTTATATTTTAGAGAATACACATTGCTTATTAGCAAATTTGGAAATGCTGATTAGGCTACCAAATTCCTAAATCATATTTTATATTTAACAAAAAAACTATGCTAAAAAAGCTATTAGTTACAGCACTTATTGCTAGTCTTTCACTAGTAATGACTGCTTGTGGTGGGGAAAAAGAAGAACCTACTACAGATGACGATGCCATGATGGAAGAAGATGATTCTATGATGGAAGATGAGGATGAAGACGAAGATATGGAAGAAGAAGAGGAGGAAGAAGAAATTTCTGCAGAACCAGGAGAAATTCCATTTGATTTCCCAATGGAAATTTCAACTGATGCAGTTGCAGGAGAATACGTACTTGCACCATCTAGAGCTTTCCTAGATGAAGGATTCAGAGAAGGTGGAGAAAATTCTACTTTCATTTTCTACGCTAGAGAAATGGTTGAACCAGGTGATCTAGAATCTACAATTAAAGAAATCATTGATGAGGTTACTATGCCAAACTCAATGATCGTTAGAATCCCTGCAGGTCAAACTGCTGAACCAGGAGACATCGTTCTTACATGGTGGCAATCTGGATCAGGAATGCAAAGAGCTATTGTTGTTGAAGGAGGAACTCCAACTGAACCAATGGCAAAATATCTTGATCTTGGTCTAGAAAACGAGCCAGAAACTTTAGAAGCTGATTCTTTTGTTGTTCTAACTGAAGAAATGCAACCAGGAACTACTGTTGCTGTAAAAGATGGTGATGACTGGATCAACGAAACAATCATCAGACAAGAAGGTGATCAAGTACTAACTATCGGATGGGCTGGAAGAATGGCTGTAAGAGCTGCAGCTGACGTAGCAGGTGTACCTGTAAAACCTACTGTTGCTGAAGGTGATACAGTTTGGGTGCCAGTTATCGGAACTTACAACGAAGGTACTGTTGTTTCAATCAATGAAGAATACGGTGAAGTAACTGTTGAATATGAATGGGCTGGATCAACTTCAGAAGAAGCTATCCCTTACGGAGATATCTTGACTGAGTTGCCAAGCTAATTCTTGAGAACAAAAATCAACCGAAGAGGTGAGCTTAAAACTCACCTCTTTTTTGTTTACAAATTAAGTCCAAAATTCAACATCAATAAAAAAATGACCCTGAAGTGAACTTCACACACTTCAGAGTCAAAACCACGGCGTAGTGTACCCGAGCAAAGCGAGTGGTACACTGCTAACTCGTCACATATTCCTTAATCAGCTTCGCTGCCTTTTGCAAATTAGTAAAAGTTACATTTGGTAATGAACCTCTGGCAAATGTTCGATAATCCTTAGCTTTTCTTTCTTGTTCAGAGAAAAATAAGTTTGCAGGAATTAAAACAACCCCCTTCTTAGCTAGACCAATAAAAAGTTCCTCAGGTTCTAATCCCAATTTATTATTGCCTGGTATGTCATTTAAATCAAAACAAGCATAGTAGAAATTTTTATGATATTCCAAACCTAAAATCTCGTAAAAACTTTCCATATTTACACGAATTCTTCGTAAGTATTCATCTCTATCGTCTTCTCCAAAAATCATATGAGAAACGCCCAAATACTGAGATGGGCCAGTAACAAAAGTGACATGTTGAAATTCACCACGTATTCCACCTGGTGCTTTTGCAAAAACTAATAGTGTCATCAAATCAGGTGCAATATCCAGATTTCCCTTCAAAAGATTTTTCTCAATATACTTTTGTGCTTCCTTAGGAATAATATATTCACCAAACCTTAATCCAGTTGATCTCTCAATTTTACTTCTTCCTCCAATCATAATCGTTCTCTTCCTAGCAAAATGCATGACATTCTTTTTCCTAGCAAAGAAAAAGTCGCTATAAACTTCATCAGAAACAATTAGTGAGTCTCTTTCTTCTGCAAATTTTGCAACTTTCTTCAAAAACTCTTCATCACACATAAAACCACTCGGATTATTTGGATCAATCAAACAAATCAATTTCACATTATCAGGAGCATTTTTTAGAATTTCATCCAAATCTCCAACCACTTTTCCAGTAGCAGGATCAATAGGAATTGGATAAGTGTTTAATCCTCGATTCTCAATAATTGTATTATATGGAGCATAAACAGGACTAGTTATTAGCACTGTGTCGCCTTTTTTCAGGTAATCAATTTTTTCATCACAAAGAACCTTAAAAATTGTACCAATTCCATGTGATACACCTTGCATTAACAATATTTCGTTATAATCAACATCTAAACTTAACTTCTTATTATAATGATTTGCAATTATAGCTCTAACTAGAGTCTCACCTTTTGGATCAAGATATGCTCCGCCAGAAACTGTCGCATACTTAAACATTTCAAAGAAAATCTTCTTTTTGTCCCAATTCAATCCTTGTTGACTTGCATACTTTTCAATACGAGTAAGAAAGAAATAAAAATCTTCCAAAAGTTTATCTGCTTTTTTTTCCGAGTAAACCGATCTAGTATGATCCTGAATTTTTTGCCATAAAGTCTCAAAATCATCTCGATTGTCAGACACAAAATGTTCTCCAGGATGATTAAAAATTGTATCAAGCTCAATTAAGAAACTATAAAAATTCCTTCCTCGAACTGAAGGTGAAAAACCATATCCTGGGTCACCACGAGAAAGATCTACAACATTTTCCTCACCAACGCTTTCCATGGCAATATCTCTAAGGACACGAAAAATACGAAAAGGATTATCAAGTTTCAGATCAAATCCCCATTGATTGTCTCGTAACTTCATAAATTTAAAAGATTAAAAATCCCTGATATAATAACAGCATGCAAAACTTAAGCAAACCAGTCCGTTTCATTTTAGCTCTTGCAGCATTAATAATTTTTAATGGATCTTTTTAT
>CAYNUR010000126.1:0-4221 GCA_964400435.1 uncultured Candidatus Peribacteria bacterium | reverse complement strand
TTTGATCATTCTCCAACTAGAAAGTGGCCACCAAACAAACCAAGCTTTTCCACGAATTTGATCTTCACTGATGTATGCTCTTTGTGGGTTTTCTTTACAGTCAATTGTAATAGAATTGTCGAAGCAACTTCTAGAGTCTGTACTGAATTTCCTGTTATCTCCCATAACAAAATAATGTCCGTCTGGAACATCAAATACAGTAAAATCGTCGAAATAAGTTTTGGTTTTTCCTCTATTAGTTGCATTAAGATAAGGTTCGCTTATTTTAATGCTTTCAGATTTATTAACTGGAGTTACGTATACGTACCCGTCTTTTATTTCGATAGTTTCACCAGGTAGACCAATGATTCTTTTTATTAAATATTTTTCTTCATCAGAATTAGCTTGTTCTATGCTAAATACAACAATTTCACCTCTTTCAGGTTCTCCAAGTGCGTAGCCTGCTTCGTTTATCATGATTTTTTCACCTTTTCCATTTTGGCACTCGTTGTTAAGTAAGTTTAAAGTATTACACATGGATTTTCCTGAAACATCAAATGGTGCTATAAGCCATGTTTGGATAATTACAACTAAGCCAAAAATTATGGCTATATTGATTGCTAAATCCAAAAACCAGAGGAAGATTTTTTTTCCTTTACTATTGTTTGTTTTTGTCTCTTTCATTTGTAGTGTTTATCGTGAAAAAAGATTATATTAGCTTTTGTTAAAAATCAATCTAAAGAGGACTTTATGTTTGCTGAAATTCCTATAGAAGATATAATTGTTGTTGATTAATCGAATATATGAGATTTGTAAATTTATTTTTTGGAGGACATTTGGATGAAGAGGGAGAAGAAATTATGGAAGTTTTTCATAGGCATCCAATTGTTTTTTTTATTGATTCCTACAAGGTTTGGTTGTTTGGAGTTATAATGCCAGCTGGTTTTTATTATTTAATTCCTGAAGCTTGGAAGTTTTCTGCGTTGTGGGCTTCTTTAGGAGTAATTGGTTTAATTTATTATTTTATTGATTGGTATTTTGATGCTTGGTTGTTAACTAATAATGGTGTAATTGATATTGAAAGGAATGGTTTATTTGATAGAAGTTCTACTCGTGTTGATTATCATATGATTGAAGGTGTTGCCTATAGAATTAATGGTTTTTGGAGAACTATTTTGAATTATGGAGAGATAACTATTGATAAGCTTGGTGCACAAACTTCAGTTGTGTTGGTTGATGCAACTGCTCCAAAGAAAATTGAAAGAAAAATTGTTAAGTATCAAGAGAGATTTGTTAATGAAAAAAGTTATCGAGATCATAATGCCCTCAAAGGAATGTTGTCTGAAATGATTGCTTATCATGTACAAAGTGAAAAAATTTCTAACCCGGATAGTAAATAATGGAGCCGTGGATTATTTTTATTATTGCTTTTTTTATCGTCGACACGGTTTTAGTTATATATATTGTTTCGAAAAGATCTAAATCGAAAAAGTTTTCGAAATATGATGAAAAATATATTAGACAGCATTGGGAAAATGTTCTAGGTGAGGTGAATTATAACCCTGGAAGGGCTGTTTTAGATGCAGATAAGATTTTAGATTATGCCTTAAAAAAGAAAGGATATACTGGTTCTGTTGGTGAAAAGTTGAAAGTGTCTAATGCTCATTTTTCTGACTTGAATGGTGTTTGGTCAGCGCATAAATTGAGAAATAAAATTGCTCATGAGCTTGGCGATGTTTCAAAGAAAGATGCAAATAGAGCATTAGGTCAATTTAAGAGAGCATTAAAAGATTTGGGGGTAAATTTATAGTTTAGTTAATTGACTTTTGTCTTTTGAATTAATAAATTATTTATGAATTTAACTTTATTTTATGGAATTTGAAGCAGTAATTGGTTTGGAAATTCATGCTCAAGTTTCTTCAAAAACGAAGATGTTTTGTGGTTGTGATAATGATTCATTTGATAAGGCTCCAAATGTAAATGTTTGCCCGATTTGTATGGGATTTCCTGGTCAATTACCCGTTACAAATCAGGAGGCGTTTGAAAAGGGGATTAAAGCTGCTTTAGCATTAAATTGTGAAATTCCTGAATGGTCAAAATTTGATAGAAAAAATTATTTTTACCCGGATAGTCCAAAGGGATTTCAAATATCTCAGTTTGATGAACCTGTTTCTGAGAATGGCTATGTTGAGGTTGAATTAAATGAAGAAGGGAGTGAATCTAGAATGTTAAAGATTGGAGTTACTAGGTTGCATCTTGAAGATGATGCGGGGAAATTGACCCATGTACGCAATGGAACTTTGGTAGATTTTAATAGGGCTGGTACGCCTTTGATGGAAATTGTTTCCGAACCAGATATTAGGAGTGCTTCTGAGGCTGGTGCTTATGCAAAAGAAGTGCAAAAAATATTGCGCTATGTTGGAAGTAGTGAGGCTGACATGGAAAAAGGGATGATGCGTTTTGATGCTAGTGTATCAATTCGAAAAAAAGGTGAACAAAATTTAAATCCTCGTGCGGAAATTAAGAATTTGAATTCTTTTCGGATGCTTGAAAATGCCATTGAGTTCGAAATAAAGAGACAAATCGATGAATGGAATGAGCGTGGTGGGCCAATGGAAAAATCTGTAACGGTTGGTTGGGATGATGGAAAGGGTGTGACGTTTTTTATGAGAGAAAAAGAGGAAAGTGATGATTATAGGTATTTTCCTGAGCCAGATTTACCTCCATTACATGCAAAAAAGGAAATGGTTGAGAAGTTTCGTTCTGAGATTCCTGAGCTACCTAATGTAAAAAAGAAAAGATATATTGATGAGTTTGAAATTTTAGAGGATGATGCAAGAATTTTGACTAGTGACTTAAGTCTTGCTCAGTATTTTGAAGAGGTGGTAGCGAAATCTAATGATGCTAAGCGTGCAGTTTCTTATATCAATACAATTTTAATGAAGCACTTAAACGAAGAATTGATATCAGTCAATGAGCAAAAGGTTGATGCTTCTATGATGGCTGAGCTAATTAATTTAGTTAATAGTGGTGATATTTCTAATAACGTTGCTAAAGGGGAAGTTTTTGAAGAAATGTATGAAACAGGAAAAGCTCCTCAGGAGATTGTTGATGAAAAAGGATTAAAACAAGTTAGTGATGCAGGTGCGATTGAGGCAATTGTTCAAAAGGTAATCGACCAAAACCCTGGTCCAGTTGAAGATATTAGAAATGGAAAAGATAAAGCTATTGGTTTCTTGGTTGGAATGGTGATGAAGGAATCAAAAGGGCAAGCAAATCCTAGGATGGCAAATGATATTTTAAGAAAATTGATTAGTTAAGATTTGAACTTAGCTTTTTCATATGTTAAGTTTTTTGCATCTAACAATTTCCTATGTTTGCAACTTCTGGTGATGTTTTAAAAATGTCTTTAGCTCTTGGTGTAGTAGTTCTTACAATTTTTTTATCTATACTTATCTTTTATCTGATATTGATTGCTAGAGATGTTTCGAAAATGACTGAAGATGCAGAGGCGGTTGTACACAAGGTGAAGAAAACCATAATTAAGCCTTTGAGTGTAGTTGACTATGTGTTAACTAAAGTTCAACCAATAATAGAATCTGTCTTTGAGAAGCAGCAGCAGGATGATGAATAGATCACTTTAGTGATTCCTTAAATACTCTAAGTGGAAATTTGATAGTAGCGTTATATATTCTACTTATTCTTGAGGGTTCTTGAATTAATCTAAATATCCATTCTATACCTGTTTTTTGCATCCAAAGGGGGGCTCGTTTTGTTTTTCCAGAGATAAAGTCAAATGATCCGCCGATACCTATGGCTAATTTTACGCTGGGTAATTTTTTTAGATTTCTATGGATCCATTCTTCTTGTTTAGGCGCTCCATAGGCAATAAACAGTAGTTTTGGTTTTGCCTTGTTAATCATTGATATGATTTCTTTCTCATCTTTTTTTCGCGGTGTACCCGAATGGTAACCAACTATATTTATTGATTCATACTTTTTCTCTAATTCTTTTTTTGTTGTTTCAGCTATACCTGGAGCTGCACCGAGGAGGAAGATACTCTTCGTTGTTTTAGATGCGAGTTTTTCTAGTAAGTCCACTCCAGTGACTCTTTCCGGGATAACTTTATAGATTGATTTTTTTGAGAAAGGAATATTTATTAATGATTTAAATGCAGACACTCAAGTCTATGGAGAACTCTTTGATACAGAAGACCCCGAAGAAATAGAAAATAGAATTGAA
>CAYNUR010000125.1:0-4234 GCA_964400435.1 uncultured Candidatus Peribacteria bacterium | reverse complement strand
GAGTATAAGAACCTAAGAATTTGATCGGCAAAGTAAGTGCAAAAGCAAAAACAAAGTTCGAAACAGGCCCGGCAAGGGCAGTTAAAGCATTGTCACGAATAGGTTTCTTAAAGTTATTTGGATCAACTGGCACAGGTTTTCCCCAACCAATAGACTGAGTTAGCAGAAAAATAACACTACCAATCGCATCAAGATGCTTCACCGGATTCAAAGTTAATCGACCTTTCAATTTTGCCGTAGGATCCCCCAAATAATATGCAACCAAAGCATGAGAAGCTTCATGAACAGTTAAAGTCAGCAAAAGAGCAATAATCAAGACAACAAATTGAATTGGATCAGAGAACATAAAGAAAATTTAGTTTTTCTAAACCAAAATAACTTATTGAAAATTATTTGTCACCTACAAGACTTGCTTGAATTTTTGCACGAATATTATAAACATTACCAATCACATTTACAGTATTTCTCAAAAACTCAGCATTGGGTCTACTCTCTTCTATCCAGTCAATCTCTCCTCTCCTCAAAGCATATAAAGTCTGATAAAGACTATCAAACACATCACCAACATAAGACTCAGTATCTGTCTCAAATCCTTTAGCTTCGGCAAATTTTTTCTCTAAAACTTCTTCATCTAAACCATGGCTATAGCTCATTGAAGCCAACTTCACTGCTCCTGCCGCAGAACCAGACAAAAATCCGCCATCCCATTTCTGAACATCTTCCCAAGTGTAATTTCCTTCTTCAATTTCATAACCAAGATATTCAGCCAATTTCAAAATCGTATCTCTAGTAAATCCAGGAAGAATAGTTCCTCTCTCAAGACTAGGAGTCATAATTTTCGCCCCAGAAACCATTCCATCTTCAGAGTAGATCAGTTTTACACCAAAAATATTTGCAGATGAATTTTCTTCAACAACCTCTTTCACAACTTTCCTTTCAACTCCATTTTCATCAATTTCAGTAAATTCATGCTCACCCCAGTAGAATAAATCATCAAATTGCTGTCCCTCTAAGCCAGGTATTTCTCCCAATTTAGCTTCCCAACGATCTCTCATTTGAGCGTAATTTCCTTCAGCTTTGACATTACCAAGCCCTCCTTTATGAGCTCTTCTCACTCCACTTTTACTAACAATATCCACTCCTTTTTCTTTCTTCCCCAAATAATCTCCAAAAGGGAAAACTTCGACACAGAAAACATATTTTTCCCCAGGACTTACTCCATAACCTCCTTTTACACTCTTAATGAAAGGTCGAATATAAAGCTTCGCTCCAGAACCAGGAGAAGGTAAATATTTTTGATTAGCCAAAACCGCAGCCTTGATACTTTCAACATATTGCTCAATTGGCAAAATCGGCATACAAAGTCTTTCACAAGAAGCTTGTAGTCTTCGCGCATTATCTTCAATTCGAGGAATCACGATATCCCCATTTTCGCCAACCATTGCTACCATGCCTTCAAAAGCAGCCTGTCCATATTGTTCACCAGAAGTAAGAATTCTCTGAGTATTCGAAGAAGCAGGATAAATTTTAGAATTACTCCATTCCCATTCTCCTTGGTCATTTTTTTCACATATAGCAATAACTGTTGCATCCGTAGGAATATTCTCAAAACTCGCATTGTCTATTTCCTCTTGAGTCATTTCTTGAGCAGGGACTGTTTGTAAGCAAAATTCTCCCGAACCTGGAATTCTTTCAATCCTAACCAAATCGTTTCCAGAAATATTATTGTTCTCTCCCAGCTCCGGTTGATCAAAAAAGAAAGCCCCCTCCAAATCATAGTTCGTAGAATCCAACCCAAAAGTTCCTAAAGGGTTTTCTCTAGAAAAACGAGTCACCACAATTCCTCTTCTTTCCGCAGCTTCAAAAATTTCTCTCTTAATTGCTACTGAAATTCTATCAACTGTTGTCACAAAACTATCTATTTCACCTTTCGTCATCAAAAAAAGATTTTCTCTTACTTCTAGGCATTCCTCTACTATTGAATCTTGCAAATCTTCAAAACTAGGAAAATCAACATTCGCATCAGCCGGGACTTTAACAGGACCAATAACTGGCTGATTATAAACTTGACTACTCAATTCAACTTCAACCTCTTCAGTTAAATCTTTATCTTCTTCCAAAACCTCTCTACCAATTTGTTCAGACATTTGCATAGATAAAAAATTAGGAGCTAATAATTAAACATTTACACTGTTTTTGTCAATGTGCAAACAAAGCAGAGAAATTTAATTTTGCTGAATAATAATTTTTCAATTAATCTGAGGCACACAAAAAGGAGAGATGTCCGAGTGGTTTAAGGAGCACGCTTGGAAAGCGTGTGTTACGGGAAACCGTACCGGGGGTTCGAATCCCCCTCTCTCCGCCAAATAAAGAAACTTAATACGACAAAAATTCTACATTCTTTAGTTCAATCCCTTAAAAAACTCCCACATATATCGTCCAGTTCCCCGAGGCCAAGTATGCGGTGTAAAAGCTCCATGACTATAAGTATCAGTAGTATGAGGACACCAAACTACTGGCGAATCCGCCATACAACCAGAGAACTGCTTACAACTTCCAGAACTAGGTTCAACAGAAAAACTTTCATAATTACAAGAGTTTTGAGATAAGAATAAATTCTTTGCATTATCTCCATCACTAAAAGGAACTAAATTGTCTTGAGGATTATGCCAAACCATCGCAGCAACTGGACCACTACAATTCACTTCAGTTCTAGATCCTCCTAAAGTCGCAACTCCTCGAATCAAATCTCCTCTCACACAAGCCAAATTATTCCCAAACCATGCACCTAAAGAATGACCAACAATAAAAACCTGATCTTCATTAATACAATAATTTTTCTTGTAAGTATCAAACATTACATCAAAAAATTCATAATCTTTTCCAGGACTCCAAGAATAGCTTGAAGACCCATTTGGTGTACCTGCTGGATACACAACAATTGCATTATTCCCCACAGCCCTATCTAAGCCAAAATATGATTGAACTCTTTGATTTGAACTAGTTCGTCCATGATAAGCAAAAATAATTGGATAAGGATTATTTTGATTGTAATCATCAGGAAAGTGAACAATTGCACTACGCTGTTCTCCATTAACATTAAAAGTCGTAATTGAAGAAGTTGGAGGAAAAACACCACACCCTTCAGACTGAATGTTTCTAAAAACAGAAAATCTCTCAACCTCTTCTTCATCTAACAAGGTTTTATACAACAAATGTGCCGATTCAGCTCGATTAATTTCCCTCGATGGAAGATAAGAATATTTGGAAAAAACAGAAGCGTCATGAAAAAATCTAACCAACGGTCTATACCACTGATCATCTCCACCTGGAGGAGCAACTTGTAATTCAAAAGTTTTAACCACGATAGAAAAAGCCTCAACAAAACTAATCGCTTTACCAGGCTTAAAAGTCCCATCTGGATAACCATTCACAACTCCCAAAGAACTAGCTGAACAAACATATTCAGAAAACCAAGAGTCACTAGGAACATCTGGGAAACAATTTTCCTCAGCTAAAGTTTCTAAATCCGCAGAACTCATTACAATTTTCAAAAATTCCGCCCGATTAATAGAATTATCAGGTTTAAAAGAACCATCGTCATAACCATTAATGACTCCTCGAAGTTCTAAAGTCTCAATGCTTTCTTGATATTCAATCCCTTCAACATCAAAAAATTGTGCACTAGCCAGAAAACTGGAAAACACAAAAACAATTAAAGTTCCCACCAATTTACAAAAGGATTTTCTCATAACTATTTCTCAAAAATTTTTATCTACTTTTTAGCAGACTTCAACATCCAAATTTGCTTTTCAATCTCACGAACAAAAGCTCCAAGCATATCTTCAGTTCCATAATCATTATATTCTTCCATATCTTTCAAAATCTCTCTCTCAAATTCAGCAATTTTCTCCATATCATCGACCAAAACATCTATCATCTCTGAAAGTGCAGGAATGCTTTTTTGATCATTAATAAAACTTTGTTCCAAAATCTCATTTAATCCACAAACCGTTTTCGCATTTAAATAACGCATTCTTTCAGCAATCACATCAATCTTACCTTGAGCATCTTCGTACATATTTTCGAAAACTTCATGAAAAGTAAAAAATTGTTCACTAACTAAATTCCAATGAAAAACTCTCAATTTTTGATAAAAAACATGATAGCTAGCCAGTAACGTATTCATCGCATCAGTTAACTTTTTAAAATCTTTACCAGATTTTTCTTCAAC
>CAYNUR010000124.1:0-4240 GCA_964400435.1 uncultured Candidatus Peribacteria bacterium | reverse complement strand
ATTGTACTCAGATCAAGAATATCACTAACAGTTTCTAATTTTTGATTCGATAAATGCTCTGCATAATATTTTTCAATATCATCAGGACAATAAAAAGTTATTTCACTTGAAGTATTTTTTAGTCTTACTCCTTTATTTTTCTCAGCATAAACTTCAAATTGCAAACCATATACAGTTAATTTCTTTGAAAGTTCAACTGCAGACATATTTTGACAAACAATTTCGTTTTTCTTAGGCATATTCAAAAAATTCGCACCTAAAACATAAGAAATAATTGATAGTTTTGCTGCTCTATCCAATTCCAAAGAATATTGAGCTCCAGATTCACTATTTCTTAAAACTACGTTTCCATTTGCATCTTCTCGACTCAGAAGAGAAAAACCTTCAGAACCAATCAATGAATAAAGCTCAGGAACATTCGCACCTGGATAAAAAGACAAAGATGATTTTACTGGATCATAAATTAGCCCTTTTTCTTCAAAGTCTTTTGATAAACCATAAACCGGAACAGTTATGTTCGAGCTAAAACTATCACCTGATTTACGTACAGAAAAATCAATTCTGGAAAGATCCTCATCAAAATCAGCTCGAGTCGCTTCAAACCCAGCTTGGAAAATCCGTGCTTTCATTTCCCCAACAGAAGGAGAAATTTTTCTATAATTCACAAGCTTAATCAATTCTTGCTCCAGCTTTTTGAAATCACTAACCTCAACAACTTCTTCATCTTCTTCGAATTCACCTAAACTAAAACCACTAAATCCATTATTCCCACCATCTGAATTTAAATCCAACTTACTAATTGCATTATCAGAATTAAACGTAGGTGTATTTGGAGCAAACGCAGGTAAATCAATATTTGTATCAAAAACTCTTTGAGGATCAAATGGAACTGAAAGTTCAGGATCAGTATCTATTCTCTTATCTTTAACTGAATCAACACCTTTTTCACCATTCTTTTTCTCATCATCCTCGTTATCCTCGTCATTAGGAGGCTCCTGATCATTTAATGGAGAACCATTAACTATTTCATCATCAAAAACAGGAATATCTAAATCTGTACTTGTAGCAACATCAGGCCTGAATCCACCAGGAGAAAAGACTGGATCATCACCAGCCAAAACTTCAGGACCAGAATCAACCATACTAACACTCAAACCATCAACAAAATCTCTAAATTCTTTATCCTTATTATAATCTTCAGTAGCAGATTTTCTCTCAGCAAAAACAAGTTCACCATCAACTCGATCAACTTTAGTCATATCAATCCCATGAATAGCTTTAGAAACACGAGACCTTACGGAAGAAACACCTTGAGAAATATTTTCCTTAACTGCTCTTGCACTCATTCTCAAATCTTCTGCAATTGAAGTTCCCAATACTTTTGAACTTTCTATAAAATCACCACAAACCTCACCAGCTCTTTTCCAAATGGAACTAGCAATATTTAAAACAGAACCAGCTGCCTGAGTAACTCTTTCATTCGAATCAAAATCAGGACCACCTGCAGCCAAAACATCTCGTCCCCCCCTACGATTTACAGAATGTTTTTCAGCTTTATCTGCAGGAGAATTATTCTCCGATCTAAATTTTTTAAATAAACCACCAATCATGTTGAAAATTAAATGAGTACAAAATTCTATCAATTTTTATCATTTTGTCAAGAGCACTAAATAAATACCCAATTAATAGAACAATGAAACAGTTAAATTTGTTTCAGAAATTGGCTTGCAAAAACAACATCTACGATTTACAAACACGCTTTAAAATTGAATTTAGAAAAAAGTAATGTAAAATAACTCGGGAAAAAATATGCCCAGGTGGCGGAATTGGTAGACGCGCCAGCTTGAGGGGCTGGTGATCAAATTTAGATCGTGGAGGTTCAAGTCCTCTCCTGGGCACCAAATCAAATAAATGAATAAAAAAAATCTCAAAGAAGAGTTAAGAAAAGAAATTCTAAAGTTGCGAGATCAACTAATCGATAGCGAACACAAAATACAAAGCGAAATAATCCTCAAAAAACTCAAAGAAATAAACCACTTCAAAAAAGCAAAAAAAATCCTTTTTTATTTCCCCATCAGAAAAGAAGTAAATACAGTTCCTCTTATTGAAAAGTCTTTTTTATCAAAAGAGATATTTTTACCAAAAATCCAAAAAGAGAAAAAAATCTCAATTCATAAAGTTAATTCGCTTAGAGAATTAGAACCAGGAAAACACAACATCCCAGAACCTTCTGACATTTGTAAAGAAATTGATTCAAGTGAGTTAGACTTAGTAATTATGCCAGGAGTTGCTTTCAATAAGAAAGGAGTTCGAATTGGTTATGGTGGAGGTTATTACGACCGATTCCTAAAAAACACAAATTGTCCCAAAATTGCCCTTGCATATGACTTCCAAATTCACGAGAATGTTCCTGGGGAAATTCATGACGAAAAAGTGGATTTGATCATTACAGAAAAAAACACTATTCACACACATCTTTAACCTTATCCATATGAGTTCTATCAAAAACCAAGATCCTCAAGTTTATGAGGCTATTGAACGTGAAAAAATGCGCCAAGCAGAAGGTTTAGAATTAATTCCTTCTGAAAACTATGTATCCGAAGCAGTATTAGAAGCTTGTGGATCAATTCTAACAAACAAATATTCGGAAGGATATCCAGGAAAAAGATATTATGGAGGACAAGAAAACATTGATCTAATAGAAAACATCGCAATTGATAGAGCAAAGGAATTATTTGGAGCAGAACACGTAAATGTACAACCATACTCAGGATCTCCAGCAAACACTGAAGTGTATTTCGCACTTTTAGAATTTGGAGACACTGTTATGGGAATGAAACTAGACCACGGTGGACATATTACTCATGGATTACCAATTTCATATTCAGGAAAAGCCTATAATTTCGTTCCTTACGAAGTTGATAAGGAAACTGGAATGATTGATATGGATAAAGTTAGAGAATTAGCATTGGAACACAAACCAAAAATGATTATCGCTGGTTTCTCAGCATATTCTAGAAATTTGGATTGGAAAAAGTTCAAAGAAATTGCTGACGAAGTTGGAGCTTACACAATGGCAGATATTGCCCATATCGCAGGATTGATTGCTGCCGGAGAAATCGAAAATCCAGTTCCATTTTTTGATGTTGTAACAACAACAACACACAAAACTCTAAGAGGACCAAGAGGAGCAATGATCATGTGTAAAAAAGAGCACGCAAAAAAAATCGACAGAGCAGTTTTCCCAGGACACCAAGGAGGACCACACGAACACATCATTGCCGCAAAAGCGATAGCTTTCCAAGAAGCTTTAAAGCCAGAATTCAAAGACTACGCAAAACAAGTCATCGCCAACTGCAAAGTCCTAGCTGAAGAACTTATGAACAAAGGCTACAAAATAATTTCAGATGGAACTGACAACCACTTAATCTTGGTCGATCTAACAAATAAAGGAGTAACTGGAAAACAAGCTCAAGACGCTTTGGATGAAGTAGGAATTACATTGAATAAAAACACAGTTCCATTCGACGAAAGATCACCAATGGATCCTTCAGGAATCAGATTAGGAACTCCAGCGATTACTACTCGTGGAATGAAGGAAGAGGAGATGAGAAAGGTTGCCGCTTGGATGGATCGAGTACTTTCTGATCATGAGAATGAGGAGATGAAGAAGGAAGTAAAAGCTGAGGTTGAGGAGATGTGTTTGAAATTTCCTGTGCCTGGAATAAAGGTATAGAATCAGAATATTTCAAACCAAAATTCTCGAAAATGGAAATTGATCAAAGTGAAATAGACAAAATTATCAATATCTTTGAAAAAGATTCTAGCGATCTTGTTTTTGTACTTAGAGCTCATCTACAAATTGAAAATATTTTAGAGGAAATAATTAAATCCGTTTTCCCAAAGCCAAAGTGTTTATTAGAAAAAAATGGACTAGAGTTTTTTGATAAATTAAGATTAGTTAGGGCAATGGATATATTCCCTAAAGAAATAACAACAGCAATCTTAACATTAACTGAAATCAGAAATAAGTTTGCACACAATTTAGACTACAAAATAACTCCTGAAGATCTTGATCCAATTGGTAAACATATGAAAGAAAAATTCGAAGAATTAAAAACAATGTTTCCCAAAAAAGTAAAAATTAGTGGCAGAAGTGGTCTTGAAGACATGGTTTTACAACTTTCTGTTTCTAATTTACTTGGATTTCTTGGAAGAATAAAAGAAGAATATATAAATC
>CAYNUR010000123.1:0-4242 GCA_964400435.1 uncultured Candidatus Peribacteria bacterium | reverse complement strand
TCTGAGGATTATCGATGACGTATTTATGTGAACAGATTGCGGCGTTATTGATATCTTTTTTTAAAGCTTTTTGAATAAATTCTTCATTTTTTACGTCGACTATTTCTGGGTTTGCATTAATAAGAGGAATGATCTTTTTTTCTTCTCTATGGAATTTTACTTCATTTAGAAGTCCGCTTTTGGTTTTTTCTTTCCAAATTATGACTTTTAAAAGTGCACTTATTTCATGATTTTCGAAGGATTCTTTTTCGATGATTTTTTCAAATCTCTTGGTAGATATGTAGTTTTGATATGTGTCGATTTGAGCGATTTCATCTGGTAATTCACTACTAATTTTATTAAAAAGAGATTTTGGTAAAGCTATGTAACTGTCTTGATCTTCGTTTGCGATTATTTCTTTTGTTAATTCTTGAAATGGCTTGGGTGTTTCCACTAAAATTGGGCTTTCTGATTGCAGAATAAACTCTGTGATTTTTTCTATTTCTTCTTTGTCGTGTGGGGAATTGAAGATGGTTTGGTAGTTTGGAATTTCTAACTTTTCCTTGGAATGTTCAAGTCCTAGGAAGAAATCTTTAAGTGGCCATTCTGTTTTTTCGATTAACTTTTTGATGTTTTCGAGAACTTTTGGTGAAAGATTAGTTAATCCGTGTCTTAATTTTAAGAAAAGTTCCTTTGCAGCAATTGCGTCATCAAGGGCACGATGTTTTTCTTCATGAGTTAATTGGAAAATTTTACTTAGGATTTCTAAACTGTGAGATGGGACATCAGGCAGTAAAGTACTTGCTAAAGTATGTGTGTCCCATTCCGGTCCTTTTATTTCTATTCCGTTTGCCTTGAGGAATCCTGTGTCGAATTGAATGTTGTGACCAATAATTGGTAAATCTTCTAGGAAGTTTTGAATTTCTTCTTTTTTATCTTCAAATAAAGGAGCGTCTTCAACATCGTCATCTGTAATTCGAGTAATATGCGTAACGATTTCTGGAATTTCTGTTTCAGGATTAATAAGAAATTGGAGAGTTTCTTCATGTCCTTTTAGGTCGAATTTGATTGCTCCAAACTCAATAATTCTGTTTTTTTCTTTGTCGAAACCTGTTGTTTCTAAGTCGAGGGATATATACATGAGCCAAGATTATCAGTCATTTGTAGGTTGGTAAATGTAAAAATATCACTTTAAATACCCCTTTTTTATGACTTAATTTAAAAATAGTGTTTGTAGTAAATTGTCGATTTATGTCTTTATGTAGATCATCTTGTTGGCTTGCTAGGTTGTTTTCACCATATTTTGCAGCATTAGTCTAGTTCTGTTTTTTGACAAAAAAGATCTCACGGATATAATTGCATGAAATCCTAATTTAGGATGATCCTTAAAAACAAATAGAAAAACAAAGACAAAACTGTCTCAAAACAAAAATAAAATATATTAGTTAGAACTGATGGGGGAAATATTATACATTATCTTGTTCTCCAACCAAAAAGGCGAATTTACGTCACTGCATAGAACAGTGATATGCAAATGTTTCTCTCTCAGTCCTTGCTATAAGATGGAATCGTTCTCGGACTTTTCCAAAGAGGTCTAGACTGATCTAGACACTGCTCTGCCCGGATCTTTGAAACTTGTTTCAACTTTCTAGGAGTCACAGGCGGCCGGTGGTACGGCTGGAAATAATACCGAATTATTGGCTTGGATCGTGAGATTGTAAGATCTCAAAAATAAAAACAAAATATTTTTTTCTCAGTGAATGCCAAAACAAAAATTTACTGATAGAAGTCCGTTCCCTTCTGGAGAAATCCAGAAGGGTTTTTTTGTTAAAAATTGTTAGATGCAGCACATTACTTCGTTGGCTTGTCGTTCGCTCAATCACCGCACTAGATGTGCGGCTCAATCGACTCACTCCTGCGCCGCCTTGTACTGTACTACATCTAACAATTTTTAGCGTCTTTGGTGTTTTTTTGTTTGAAAAATTAAGATTTTGTATTCACGTGATGCAGCTCACTGCGGCGTCAGCTTTTCGTCGCTCAATCGCTCACTAGAGTGCGGTTCAGTTGACTTACGCCTGTGCTTAGAATTCCCCGAAGTGATGCTGATTTTACTAGATTCAGCACTTTTTTTGTGAATTCTAATTTTTTGAAATACTTTTTATTTTTTTCTTTTTATTAAAATTATTCCACCAATGATCCATGTAATTGAGAATATTGCTGTGAACACTGTTGAAATTATTTTGTAAGTTCCTGTATTTGAATTAAGGATTTTGTGTATTGATGAAAATACTTCAATGCTGATGAATAAACCTAGTATTATGAATGTTATCCCCAGATTTCTACTGTTTCCGGGGTCTTTTATCCATGATGGAATTTTACCACCTGTAAAATGTCCAGGGCTGAATTGGTTATCTTGCCATTCTTTGTGTTCTTCGATGTGATCCTTTTCCTTCATATTTGGTGGATATTAGTGCGTGAAGTATGTAAAAATAGATTCTATTATTAATTTCTGCAAGTGGAGATTTTTCGTTGCAATGAGGAAAAACCTTTTGTCAGTTCAATATTGTCTGAAGAGGATTTAGCAATTGGCCGTGAGAATCTTAATTCTTGGCGAATTGTTAATCATCTTTGTGAATGCGTTCATTGTAAATCCTATATGAAAGATATAGTGAATATTAGAACAATGATTCATGCGAATATTGAGAAAGCAGGTGGATAAAATGAAATTTTCCTATAGCATTTCAACAAAATCATCGAAGAATCTCATTGCGTCAGTTGGTCCAGGTGTTGCTTCTGGATGGAATTGACATGAGAAAAATGGAAGTTCTTTGTGTTTAATTCCTTCTACAGTTTGATCATTTGCGTTTCTTAACCAGACTTTCCAATCAGATTTAAGAGATTTCTCATTTACTGCAAATCCGTGGTTTTGACTTGTGATATAGCAATGACCAGTGTCTACATCAATACAAGGTTGATTTTGAGATCTGTGTCCGAATTTTAGTTTGTATGTTTTTGCTCCTGAGGAGATTGCCATGATTTGTAGTCCAAGACAGATTCCGAATATTGGTTTTTTGAGTTCCATAGCTTTTTTCAAGATCTTATGGAGTGGAGTTAGCATTGCTGGGTCTCCAGGTCCATTTGAAATGAATACTCCATCAAATTCTAATCCTGCTTCAATATAATCATAATTCCAAGGAACTCTGATAACTGTGATGTCTCTATCTAAGAAGTTTCTTATGATGTTATTTTTCATCCCGCAATCCACGCAAATTATGGTCTTTTTACCTTTCTTATAAGTGATAGGTTCTTTGATTGAGACTTGATCTACTAGGTTATCAATATCAGGATTGTAGAAGCTTAAGTCTTCAGTGTCTTCTACGATAATTTTTCCAAGAATTGTTCCGGTCTTTCTAATTTTTTGAGTTAAAGCTCTTGTGTCAATTCCTGTGATTCCAGGAATGTTGTTTTCTTTTAGCCAATCGCTTAGGCTTTTTTCAGCTTCCCAGTGGTTGTGGTTTTCTGAATATTCACTTACTACTACACCTTTAATGTGAATCTTTGAGCTTTCAAAGTGGTTTTCTATTCCGTCTGGATTTTTTGAATCATCAGGAACTCCGTAGTTTCCAATAAGCGGATATGTCAAAGTTAAGATCTGTCCTGTATAAGATGGATCTGTGAAACTTTCTGGGTAACCTACCATGGAAGTGTTGAAGACAACTTCACCAGCAGAGGAGATGTTTGCTCCAAAGCTTTTTCCTTCCAGAACTGTGCCGTCTTTTAAAACTAATTTAGCCTTTTTCATCTGGCCTATATTAAGAGAAAGATTTGTATTTTTCAATCTTAAATATGCACTTTTGTTAAAGTGGTCTAATAATCTTTTTCATTGAAATGATTTTTTGTTGTGTTCCTTTTAATTCAACAATTAATTCGTACCAGTTTTTTCCTTGATCTTTGCTAGTTGTGAGCACTTGTATGCTCTGTGTACCTGGGATCGAACTTTTTTTAGGGATTATTTTCTTCAGAGCCTGAATTTCGGCGAATTCTTGGATAATGTTTTCTTTGTTAGGATTATTTGGATCGATTAAGATGTCTAGAGTTGATGGATCATTTTGAATTCTTCTAATAATGTTTCCGTAAAAAGATTTTGCTGCTTTTGTAACTATAATTCTTCCGAGTAATAGAAAAACTATTATTCCTGAAATAATCCATACTGATTGTGGAATTTGTGCGAAGAAGTCGGTGTTCATAATTAATATATTTGAG
>CAYNUR010000122.1:2694-4337 GCA_964400435.1 uncultured Candidatus Peribacteria bacterium | reverse complement strand
GTCCGAGGCATCTGCTGTTTAATTCCGGGCGTACAAGGCATGAGCGAAAACATCGAAGCTATTAGCATTGTAGATAAGTTTTTGGAACATCCGCGTTTATTTATCTTTGGCAACCAGGGCGATCCCAAGATCTACATCGCCTCGGCAGATTGGATGACACGCACCCTAGATTTTAGGGTAGAAGTGGGCTGTCCCATATACGACCCAGACCTTAAGCAAGAACTTTTAGACACTTTTGCCCTCTCGTGGCGCGACAATTGCAAAGCCCGTGTCCTATCTCACCACCAAGACAACGCCTACCGCCAGCGCCCTAACAACCAACCCCAAATACGATCGCAATTCGCCCTGTACACCTACTACCGCAACAAGTTAAACTCTTAATACATTGATACTACGAAAATTTGCTGCCATCGACATCGGCTCTAATGCCGTGCGGCTCCTCATTAACAACGTTATAGAACAACCCGGCAAACCCACCCTACACAGAAAAAATAAACTGATACGTGCTCCCGTACGCCTGGGCGAAGACGCTTTTGTACGCGGTGTTATCTCTGAAAACAACACAGCACGCCTTGTAAAAGCCATGCAATCTTTTAATCTATTGATGCAGCTATATGGCGTAGAAAAATACGGGGCCTACGCTACCTCCGCCCTGCGCGAAGCAAAAAACAAACACCAAGTCGTCACAGCAGTTCAAGAAGCTTGTGGAATACGCATTGAAATTATCGACGGAAAGCGCGAAGCTGCCATCATTGCCAGTAGCGAGGTAAAAACACTGCTTATAGCAGACAAAAGCTACTTGTATGTAGACATTGGAGGCGGTAGCACTGAGTTTACCGTTTTTGAGCAAGGCAAACCCACCGCATCAAAATCTTTTACACTAGGAACTATACGCCTCTTACATCAGTTGGTAAACGATACCGTTTGGGACGCTGTACACCAGTGGATTACTACCCACTGCCCCAAACAAAAACCTGTAGAAATTATAGGCTCTGGCGGCAACATCAACAAACTGCATAAAATGTCTGGAAACAAGCTAGGCCAACCCCTCTCTTACCGCTGGATTAAAACACAGTACCAGCTTTTGGAGCGTATGAGCTACCACGACCGCATTGTAAAATTAGGGCTTAACCCCGACAGGGCCGACGTTATTGTACCTGCAGCAAAAATACTGGCACAAACTGCCCAATGGAGCAACGCGCAAAACATTCATGTGCCTAAAATGGGCTTAGCCGATGGAATGATTAAAACCCTCTAAAGTGGGGCCACTCTCCTTTTCATATTCGGGTGTGCATTGCGATGACAGCAATGACACACAAAAGCCCCGATTTTGCAAAGCACCAAAGATGAAGTAGGAAAGTATACTTTGCGCCGGTTGCAGTCTTTTAACATCTAATTGCCAAGCAGATTTTACAGTGGCTCAAAGCAGGCTCTATTTTGAGCGATTTACACATTTTTAATACACAACGCGAACGCTCTAACAAGCGTCGGGAACGCTTCTGCAGGCAACGGGAATGCTTCTGAAGGCAACGGGAACACCTCTGCAGGCAACGGGAATGCTTCTGCAGGTAACGGGAATGCTTCTGCAGGCAACGGGAACACCTCTGCAGGCAACGGGAATGCTTCTGCAGGTAACGGGAACA
>CAYNUR010000122.1:0-2594 GCA_964400435.1 uncultured Candidatus Peribacteria bacterium | reverse complement strand
CCTCTGCAGGCAACGGGAACACCTCTGCAGGCAACGGGAACACCTCTGCAGGCAACGGGAACACCTCTGCAGGCAATGGGAACACCTCTGCAGGCAATGGGAACGCTTCTGCAAGTAACGGGAACACCTCTGCAGGCAACAGGAACGCTTCTGCAGGTAACGGGAGCGCTCCAACAGGGAACGGGGACACTCTAACAGGGAAGGGGAAGTTAAGCCATTGGCAGTACTCCCCAAATTCCATACTTTTGCGGCTACCTTATTTATATAGGCCTTTAAAGTAGCAACTAAAAAATACGTTTGTAATGAGCACCTTCGATGTAATTGTTCTGGGCAGTGGCCCCGCAGGATATGTAACCGCCATAAGAGCTTCCCAACTCGGCTTTAAAACAGCCATTGTAGAAAAAGAGCGCTTAGGCGGCGTATGCCTTAACTGGGGTTGTATCCCCACCAAAGCCCTTTTAAAGTCTGCACAAGTATTTGAGTACCTCACTCATGCGGAAGATTACGGCTTAATTGCGAAAAAAGTAGCACACGATTTTACTGCCGTAATTCAAAGAAGCCGTAGTGTAGCCGAAGGTATGAGCAAAGGCGTACAATTCTTAATGCGCAAAAACAACATCGAAGTCATTAAAGGCTTTGGAAAGCTGCAACCCAATAAAAAAGTACTGGTAAAAGGCGACGATGGCCACATGGCCGGCTATACGGCAGAGCACATTATTATTGCTACCGGAGCCCGAAGCCGCGAACTTCCCAGCCTGCCCCAAGACGGTAAAAAGGTGATTGGCTACCGCCAAGCTATGGCGTTACCCAAACAACCCAGAACTATGATTATAGTGGGGAGCGGTGCTATTGGGGTAGAGTTTGCGTATTTCTACAACGCGTTGGGCACGGATGTTACTTTGGTGGAGTACCTGCCGCACATCGTCCCCCTAGAAGACGAAGAAGTGTCTAAGCAACTGGAGCGCAGCTTTAAAAAAGCAGGTATAAAGATTAAGACTTCTGCCGAGGTTACCGGTGTGGATACTTCTAAAAGTAAGACCAAAGTGACGGTAAAAACGGCTAAAGGCGAAGAAGTGTTGGAGGCGGATGTTGTACTCTCTGCTGTGGGTACTAAAACCAATATTGAAAATATAGGACTGGAGCAGGTAGGTATTTCTGTAGATCGAGATAAGATTGTGGTGAATGAGTTTTACCAAACTAGTGTTGAGGGATACTATGCGATTGGCGATGTAACCCCGGGCCAAGCCCTGGCACACGTGGCCTCTGCAGAAGGTATTTTGTGTGTAGAACACATAGCCGGCCTGCCGGTAACGCCTTTAGATTATGGTAATATTCCCGGCTGTACTTACTGTGCTCCGGAGGTTGCCTCTGTAGGCCTCACCGAAAAGCAAGCCAAAGAGCAAGGTTACGAGATTAAAGTGGGTAAGTTCCCGTTCTCGGCCAGCGGCAAAGCTAAAGCTTCGGGCCATTCCGATGGGTTTGTAAAAGTAATTTTTGACGCGAAGTATGGCGAGTGGCTCGGCTGCCACATGATTGGTGCCGGCGTTACCGATATGATTGCAGAAGCGGTAGTAGCACGAAAACTAGAGACTACCGGGCACGAAATCCTGAAAGCCGTGCACCCTCACCCCACCATGAGCGAGGCCGTTATGGAGGCTGTAGCTGCAGCGTATGGCGAAGTAATACACCTGTAATTTGAAACTGCTACATCTTTTTAGGACGGTGGCCATTTTAGAAGGCATTTCCTATTTGGCTTTGTTTGCCTGTACTATGCCCCTAAAGTATTGGGCCGATATGGGCGAGCCTAATAAGGTAGTGGGGTATGCGCATGGCTTACTGTTTATCCTCTACAACATGGTGGCCCTTGTGTTTTGTTGGAAGCACCAATGGGGTATAAAACGGTTTATGGTGCTTTGTGTAGCTTCGCTCTTACCTTTTGCCACGTTTTACGCGGATAAAAAATACCTTAAACATTTAGGTTAGCTGCGCTATTGGCGTGTTGTAGGATTGGCTGATGCGATTTTAGTGATAACCGCGTCTAACATACAACCAGTACCATAGGTACTGCACTAAGCAATTACCTTTGACAGATCAGCTATAAACGTCAGGAGTGTTTTGAAACGCAGTTTCAAAATGTATCGAGACCCGCCACCTCTCGATGCTTCGACGGGTGGCTCCTGAGCGGCGCCGAAGGGTGGTTCCTGAGTTTATCGAAGGACTCAGCAACCGTACGATTTTCCGCAGGAAAATCACTACCTATGACAGCTCACTACAAGCGTCCGTTCGAGTGCTCCAAATCCCGCTGGGCGGGATTTGGAGTGTATCGAGACCTCTTCCCCCCTTTGGGGGGAATTAAAGGGGGGACGCATCTCGATGCTTCGGCGGGCGGTTCCTGAGTTTACCGAAGGATGGCTCCTGAGCGGCGCTGAAGGGTGGTTCCTGAGTTTACCGAAGGACTCAGCAACCGTACAATTTGCTAACGCAAATTACTACCTATGACAGATCAGCTATAAACGTCAGGAGTGTTTTGAAGCAAAGCTTCAAAATGTATCGAGACCCGCCACCTCTCGATACAATTTGCCCTTCGTCTTGCC
>CAYNUR010000121.1:0-4339 GCA_964400435.1 uncultured Candidatus Peribacteria bacterium | reverse complement strand
ACTTTCATTACTATTTTTAAATCTTGCAGTTGCTCAATTCGGAGTTTTATGGCGAGGAGTTTTAAACATAAATTCTGAAAAAAAACTAAAAATCACCAAAGCAATTAAAATTCAAATTGTTTCTTGGCTCGGAAAATACATTCCTGGAAAAGCAGCAACAATTGGTGGAAAGATTTATTTAGGAACTCAAGAAAAATTTAAGAAAAGTTCATTAGCTATTTCATGTTTATACGAAAATATCTTCACAGTTCTAAGCGCATTCCTCGTAAGTTTACCGATAATTTACATTTTCTATTTTCAAGAAATACAACATTCATTTTATGGATTTATTGCCATTGGAATAACTCTTTTAAGCCTGATATTACTGCACCCCAAAATATTCTTCATGTGCACAAATTTTGGACTAAAAATGATCAAAAAAAATCCAATCCCAAAAGAACACTTTCTTTCGACTAAACAAATCATTGCAAACCTAATTGGCTACTCAATTCCTCACATCACAATCGGATTCGGATTCTACCTAATGATCAATTCCATAACACCATTTCCCCTCGAACAAATCATTCCAAGTATAGGAATTTTTACATTCGGAGGGATAATCGGCCTTCTAGCTATCTTTACAGCCGCTGGTTTCGGAGTTCGTGAAGGAATTATAATCTTGCTTCTTCAGAAACACTTCTCGCCTGAAATCGCAACTTTGATAGCTCTCCTTTCACGTGCTTGGACGGTTAGTGCAGATCTAATTTTAATTTCAATTTTAGGAGTAAGAAAAGTAAGCAAAACCCAGGCAATCATTCAAAAATTCCAACCTCAGGAGGAAGAAGTACTTAAAAATTAGCAGCATGAAAAAACAACTTCTAACCTTTGCAAAAGAGTACTGCCTCCCATTCTCAATATTTTTATTGTTCTCCTTAATCTTTTTTAACAAAGTATTCCAAGGATATTTTTATGACCCCACTGCTTTTCTAAAAATTTGGCAACCATGGGCAAGCAACATCGGCGGAGAACATATAGTAAACCATGTCTTAAGTGATCAAGTTGACATAGAAATACCCTCAATACTTTATTTCAAAGAAAACCTATCTCTTTGGAACAACTCAACTGGATTCGGAAAACCTCATTCCACAATGCTTTTTCATCCAATTTTCTTCCCCTTAAACCTTCTTCATCTATTTTTCAATAACCAATTGGCTTTAACAATTATAGCCATTCTTAAAACAACCTTCGCTGGCTTTTTTATGTACATTTTCTTAAGAAGCTACAAAACAGATAAACATCTTTCTATTCTCGGAGGAATTCTATTCATGTTTTCGGCAAAATTAATTGTTTACTTAGGAGCGAACATTGCAAACCAAATCATCCAAATCCCCTTATACTTTCTTGCAATTAAAAAAATCTTCGAACTAAAAAGTAAAAGAGCAATTACTTTCCTGGCCTTAGTTACTTTCAGCTCAATTCTTTCTGGTTTTCCATCAATGACAACATTCGTCTTATATTTTGGCGCAATTTATTTCCTCACGCTTATCACAGAAAAAAAAGATTTAAAAAAAATCCCAATTTACCTCACAGGATGCATTATCGGATTTTTAATAAGTTCCGCTCTTCTTTTACCAACAATAGAATTTTTCCAAACCATGGATTTAAGCTCAAGATCAAGCAACTGGGGAGCAAGATATCCAATTGAAAATATCCTTCACCTCTTCAATCCATACTATTTCGGCAACGCAATTCTGGGCAACTGGACCGGAACTGCAAATATGACAAGAGACGCTATTTATCTTGGAATCTTACCAATATTGATACTATTCCCAGCACTCTACCTTTTTATTAAAAAGAAAAGTTACAGAAACTTATTTTTCCCAATTTCCTTAATTACAATAATATTCATCGCTTTCAATAGAGAGATTTCTGCTGCGATAAAATTCCTACCAATGCTCGAAAGCAACTCTCATATCAGAATGATGGCACTGACACCTTTCTTAGCAAGTAGTACAGTAGTACTTTTCTTCAAAGAGTTGTCTCAATCTAAACAAAAAAATAATCTCCAAAAAGGATTATTAATAATTTCAACGATCTTAATTCTTTCAATACTAATTTTCAGTATTTTCAAAAAATCAAATTCTGAAAATCTAGATTATTTAATGCAAACAACATTAACTAGCATTGTATTACTTTCTTTGTTTAGCTTCATAACATGGAAAATCTTAGAAAATAAAATAACCAAGAAATCAGCTATTTTCCTTTTAATTCTAATTTGTTCAGTCGACCTATTTAAATATTCCTACAATTACAATCCTTTCACGACAAAAGGAACTTTCTACCCACAAACAGAAGAGTTAACATTTCTAGAAGAAAATCTCTCCCAAAATGAGAGAATCATGACCATCGGCAGAAATATTCTCCCAAGCACAAACCTTGCTTACAATATTCCTTCAATTCAAGGCCATTTCTTTTCAGAAGAAATCTATAAAAAGTACATGCAAAAACTCGATCCAGAATATCTCAAAATTCATCCAACACTTGGTTACTTTAACGAAAATACAAATATTGAATCTCCTTTAATGGACTATTTTAATATCAAATACCTAGTCACAAACAACAATTTTATCAGCTCAAGTAATTCTAAATTTCAAGAAGTTTACAGAAAAAATATAACAATCTTTGAAAACACAAATCTCAATCGAAAAGCAATTTACCAAGTTGAAAAAATCATTCCATACAAAGAAAACTCGAAATTAGAAATTATCGATCAGATTGAAAACAACTTCCAAACAAACGCTTACATTTCAGAAAAAAAACTCCCAAATGAAAACACCTTTACTATTTCAGAAAATGATCAAATAGAAATAATTGAATATAGAAACGACAAAATCGTAATCGATAGCAACACAAAAAATCCAGCATTCATCAAACTTGCAGATAAAAATTATCCAGGCTGGAAGGCATATATCAACGGAGAAAAAACAGAATTATATGAAGTTGATCTAATGTTCAGAGGAATTTTAATACCAAAAGGAAAAAACCAAATTGTCCTTAAATATGAACCAAAAAGTTTCAAATATGGCATTTACCTTTCACTAATTGGAATAATACTTCTAATTCTGATTCAAATTCCATTCAGAAAAATTCTTAAAACTGAAAATAAATAAATTGTTGAACATCATTCTTTGCAAAAAAGATAATCAACATAACTAACAAATAACTTATTCCCCAACGATAATAGTATTTTTGCTTTCTCATAAACTTGCTAAATCTAACGATATCCTGTTGAAAAAGACTTATTCCAATTAATAAAATGGTAAAGACAATTCCACCATAAAGCTCTCCCCTTCCACCACCCAAAGCACTCCAGAAAACCCAATTAGTTGGACCATTGTACAACTGGGAATCAAAAAGATGAGTAACCACATACCAGGCATCATTTAAAGATTCCGCTCTAAAAAAGATCCAGGAAAAACTAACTAAATTAAAAGTCAAAAAGATTTTCATCGCATCAATAAAGCAATTACTCTTTTTAATGAGTCCTCCAAACTTTCGACTAATCAAAATTCCAGTAACTAAATAAAAAGCATGAATCAATCCCCAAAATACAAAGTTCCAAGCTGCCCCATGCCAAAGACCTGTTAGTAGAAAAACTACAAAAATATTAAGAATTGTTCTGACCAAACCTCTACGATTTCCACCTAATGGAATATAAACATAATCCCTAAACCAATTGTATAAAGTAATATGCCAACGTCTCCAAAAGTCCCTAATTGATTTAGCAAAATAAGGACGATTAAAATTGTCAGACAAATTAAATCCCATCATTTTTCCAATTCCAACAGCAATATCAGCATAAGCTGAAAAGTCACAATAGATCTGTATTGCAAATAAATACGTAGCCAAAATCAAAATTCCACCAGAATAACCGTTCACATTTCCATAAACAACATCAACAATTCCCGCAAGGCGATCAGCAATCACAAGTTTTTTAAACAGACCAAAAAGAATCATTCTAGATCCATCAACTATATTTTGATATTCAAACTTAGTTTTCTGACTAAATTGAGGAATCAAATCCTTAGCTTTCTCTATAGGCCCAGCTATTAATTGCGGGAAAAAAGAAACAAACAATGCAAACTTCCCTAAATTTTTTTCAGCTTTACAGTCTCCCAGATAAACATCAATCAAATAACCAATAGTCTGAAAAGTATAAAAAGAAATCCCAACCGGAAGCAAAAAGTTTAATTCTATCCCAGTAAATCCCGCAAAGAAATTAAAATACTTAAATACAAACAAAATCCCCAAATTAACGCCTAGAGGAAGAATTAAAAACAATTTCTTAAACTCTGTTTTC
>CAYNUR010000120.1:0-4366 GCA_964400435.1 uncultured Candidatus Peribacteria bacterium | reverse complement strand
GGAGCAGCCACCCTAGTCTCACCAGAGACATAAAGGTTAAACACTTCAACTGCAAAATCTAAACTATTAACTGTAAAATCACGATTCAAATCAGCGTTTTCTTCATTTTCATATAAAACTTGAGCAGTAGAAACTAAATCAAGACTATTCACATAATCATCTTTATTCCCAGCAACATCTCCAGCTTTCAAGAAATAGTTATTCCCATCTGTAAAATCCAAAACCCAATCATTTTCCCCATCAAAGAAAATATTTCTTTTGAATCTTGTTAAATGAGATAACCCTTTAAAAGAAACATGATAATTCCCCGGCAAAACATCACCAGCCTCAATAGCAATAAACCCATCAGTATTTGTTCTTAAATTTGAAAATGTATAAGAAGGCGCAGAAGCTCCAACTCTATATAAATTCAATTCTCCCAGCGTTGACCAGTTTGGGTTATTAACACGTTTTTCTGGTTTAGCCGAAATTCTAATCAAAGCTGGAATTTCCTCTTCCTCTTCTTCTGTCTCTTCAACTTCTTCCTCTTCTTCTGTTTCCTCCTCCTCTTCAGACTCTTCAACTTCTTCTTCTGTTTCTTCCTCAGTTTCCTCTTCTTCCTCCTCCTCTTCTGTTTCTTCTTCGGTTTCGTCTGGATCATCTGGATCATCATCCTCTCCTCCGCCACCTTGACTAGACCCACCTCCACCAGTCGGACCACCCGGAGGTAGAATTACTGATTCACCAGTATCATCAATTATTTCTGCAACAACAGTCGGTGGTGGAATAAAGTTTGGTGCTGCACCTAAACCAGGCAAAGTTTCACTACCTGTACAAGCTGGCAATGAATTATCCATATCAAAATAAACTTCCAAAGCTAATGTTGAAGTAATCGCATAACCAATAGTGTCTTTACCCGTATAATCAGATAAATTCACAAAAATTGTACCAATATATTCTGAGGTATCCCTACACACTCCGTCCGGAATAGTAATAGAGAATAAAGCATCTTCACGAGAATTAGCAGCAATTACAATGTCGTCTTGATCAAAAGCGAACCACCCTTCTTGCCCCTGAATTTTTGCCTGAAAACTTACAGTAATATCTCGAGTTGGATCAAAGTTAACAATTGAAAAAGAATCAAAAATCACCACATTATCATCAGTTGAATAATAAAAAGCGCTAGGATAAGTAGGATTATCAATATTTCCATTTGGAAAAACTGTAAAAGCAGGAGTTCCTGTTGAAACCGCAGAAGCTTGGCCAAAAGGTAAAATAGTAGCAAGAATTGAAACAGCAAATAAGATCAAAAAAGCGATCAACGTCATTATTTTTAAATTCGCATAATCTTTTCCCACAATTTCTAATCTTTTTTTATGTAGATTTTTTGCCATAAAATTTAAAATTTTATCTTATTATTTTAACACAAAATCAGCAAAAAATAAAGTATTTGAGCCTATTATTGACAACTAATTAATCTTGTAGAAAATTTTCATTTTCGTTAAAATACAGGCAATTCTCTCCTTATTCCTAAAATTTACGATATGAAAAAACTTCTTGCCGTATTATTGAGTACCCTAATGGGACTTTCGCTTATTTTCAGTGCATATGCACAAGACACGAGTACACCTGCATTTACCTTAAAAAATGCACAAGGAAATCTAAATTACGAAAGTACTCCTGGATCAACAATCCAAGACTCTATTAACATAATAAATTTAGATCCTGAGAGAATTATTACTGTAAAATTAAACTCAAGACCTTCAAGTGAGACAATCGAAGGAATTCAATCTTCAGCTTTTCCTAAAGAATGGGTAACCTTTTCTCAAGACGAAATAAATCTTGAACCTAATGAAAACATTAATGTAGACCTAGTTATTGAAGTACCAAGAGACGCTGACCTCGGATACTATACTTCAACAATTGTTAGTTCTTTAGTTGAATACAAAACACCAGATTCTCCTAGCAGCAATAATGGATCAGTAAAAGTTAGCATAGGAATAGGACTAAATTTGACCTTAAACTTAGTTGATGGAAAACCGCATTTACAAGACCACAGAGCACAAAGCGTTGAATCTGAAAGAAGAAATGATGAAAGTGCTGGAGATTTCCAAAAAGTAGCCCGCAGCTTCTATAAAGTAATTGAAGATAACTTAGAGTTAATCTTAATATTTATTATAATTGCACTATTGCTAAAAATGTCGATGACAAGCACGTCAAGCGAGAAAGAAAAGAAAGAGGAGCCAAAAGAAGAAGTAAAAAAAGAAGAGAAAAAACCAGTTAAAAAATCAACAACCAAGAAAAAATCGACTACTAAAAGTAAAAAAGCTCCAAGCAAGAAAAAAAGCAGCAGTAAAAGCTCATCCAAATCAGTAAGCAAATCATCAACAACTAATAAAAAGACTCCATCAAAAACTAAAAAAAAGCCAACTATAAAGAAAAAAAGCACTTCTAAAGCGAAAAGCCCTAAGCCTACAACTACAAAAAAAGAGAAAAAAACTACAAGTAAAACTAAGAAATCTAGTAGCAAGACAACAAAAAAGAAAAGCTCCACTACTAAGAAAAAAAAGTAGAGTAATAAAAAATGCCTCTGAGTTAATATTCAGAGGCTTTTTTAGTTCTAAACAATGTTGATTATACTAAACCAATCATTGCATAAATTGCTCTCATAAAGTCAGCATCAGCTTCTACAGAAGCATTTGAAGAAGTAACATTTACTTCTAGTCTTTCCCCCATAGCAATTCTAACTCCAACAGTTGAATTAACTGCATCAGATTGAGAATATTTCGCGCTATAAGAAGTCAAAGCTCCAACAACAGTTCCATTGTAAGTACCTGCAGACGCAGTAGATGGAACTGAAATTTGAGCTGTAATATATTTTTGCTCACCTGGAGCCAAGATCATTGTTTTTTCAGAAAAACTAACCCAAGATTTTTCGATAGAAGTAGCTTCACCTTTTCTTGCTGCAAAGTTAACTTCAATAGTTCTTTCAGAATCATGATTTACTACAAGGTATTTAACCTCAGTAGATTCACCAGATTCAACATTCACAGAATTTTGACCATCAGCTCTAAATGCATATTGAGGACTAACAGAATCAGCCATCACAACTGCAGAAGTTGAAAGCATTGTCACCACCACAGTAAGACCAGCTAAAATTTTCTTCATCATTTTTAAATGAATTAAAAGGTAAGAAGCGAATTATATCACCAAAAAAGAATTTGGCAAGGTCTTTTCTTCAAAACTCACAATTCCCTACTAGTAAACGATTTTCAAAATCAACAAAATAAAATCCATAAATGAGGACTAAAATATCAAAAAACACATTATGACTCAGCAGTATCAAAATTCTCCAAAAATAAAAACTTTAAATCTAATAATCCTCACACATAGCTAATTGCAGAAAGTAGTATAATGCAAGGAGCCAAGGAGGAGACGATTGAGCTGCACCATTAGTGCAGCGATTGAGCGACGACGCAAAGCGACGCAGCAGTATGCTGCTTTCTGCAATTAGCTCTTTTTCTTTTCTAGGGCTGCTCTGTACAAGAAATAAAAAGCCAAAAGAACAAAAGCAACTCCCAAGACCTTCTTAGCTTCTTTTGTTACTTCGTCCATAGCATATTGATGGAAATCAACATTCTCAATACCTGATTGATAATTATAATCTTTCGGTTCATCAGTTACTTCGATATAAATTTCCACACCAACCACAAACGCAAGTTTTGTACCTGCGGAGTTTTTATATAATTGATCTTTTCTTACACCTAATGTTCCTTTGTAATCACCAAGTTCCATATCCTCAGAAATTTCCAAAGAATAATCAATTAATCGCCATTCATAGGGTTCAAGTTTAATTCGACCCGCCTTTTCAGTTTCCAAGTTAACGACAACTTTACCTTCTTCAAAAGCCTCCTGATCAAATTCAAAATCTTCAGGAGCAACTTCTGTTTCAACTAACTCCTCCTCTATCTCATCATTCTCTTCAATTAATTCTTCAGTAGAATCTTCATTTTTTTCTTCAAGCTCTTCATTTTCTTCAGCTTCTTTTATTGCATTCATCACAACTTCTTCTTGTCGTGAATAAGCTATATCACCAAAAAAGTTAAAAACAAAATCACTTTCAGCCCTCTCATAACTCTTCACCATAATCTGCCCTTCATGAGTTTCTCCTGGTTGAACAGAAATAATAATAGGAGCAGAGTTTTCAACATCTAAATTAATATCTGCATTCTTGATAGTTACACCTCCATCACTGTGGCTGTTCGGGAAAAAATTATATGCTTCCATTTTGGAATCTTCATAAACTCGATCCAAACGTACATAAACTAACAAGAGTACAAATATAGAAATAATAATAAAATAAAAAATATTTCTTTTTCGAAAAGAC
>CAYNUR010000119.1:0-4387 GCA_964400435.1 uncultured Candidatus Peribacteria bacterium | reverse complement strand
TTTTACAACTCTAAAATTATGCTAATATCCGCAAGGAATTAATATTTCTAACCAAAAAACAAAGTGGCTGAAGATAAAAATTCAAATCAAGAAAATCCCGAAGAAGAATCAAACGAAGAACAACAAGCAGAGCAAGAGGAAATGTTTAACAACAATGACCAAGTAAAACCTACAAATATTACTCAAGAAATGGAAAATTCTTATCTTGAGTATGCCATGAGTGTAATAGTTTCAAGAGCTTTACCTGATGTAAGAGATGGACTTAAACCTGTTCACAGGAGAATCCTTTATGCCATGAACGACATGGGACTTAGATCAAGTGCTTCATACAGAAAATCAGCTGCAGTAGTTGGGGAAGTACTAGGTAAATACCATCCACATGGTGATAGCGCAGTTTACGACTCTATGGTTAGGATGGCTCAAGATTTTGCAATGAGATACCAACTAGTTGAAGGACAAGGTAACTTTGGTTCAATCGATGGAGATAGTGCAGCCGCAATGCGTTATACGGAAGCAAGAATGCAAAAAATTTCTGATGAAATGCTTGCAGATATAGATAAAGAAACAGTTAGCTGGAGAGATAACTATGATGGAAAATTCCAAGAACCAACTGTTTTACCAACAAAACTACCTCAACTTTTACTGAATGGAACAACTGGTATTGCCGTCGGTATGGCAACTTCCATCCCACCACATAACTTAGGTGAACTTGTAGATGGAATTATCTATCTATCTGAAACACCAGAAGCAACAATCGACGACTTGATGAATTACATTAAAGGACCAGACTTCCCTACTGGGGGCTTAGTATACAACGTTGAAGACATCAAAAAAGCTTTTGCAACAGGTAGAGGAGGAATGGTAATGAGAGCAAAAACTGAAATCATTGAAATTAAAGGTGGGAAAAACGCAATTATAGTTAACGAAATCCCTTACCAAGTTAATAAAGCGAAATTAATCACAAAAATAGCAGAACTAGTTAGAGATAAAAAAGTTGCTGGAATCACTGATATTAGAGATGAATCAAACAAAGATGGAATTAGAGTAGTAATAGAACTTAAACGTGATGCTTATCCAAAGAAAATCCTAAATCAACTATTCAAATTCACTCAATTACAATCTTCATTCAACATGAACTTAATTGCCTTAGTTGATGAAATACAACCACATTTGTTAGACCTTAAAAAAGTATTAGAGTACTTTATCGAGCATAGAAAAATAGTTATCAGAAAAAGAACTGAATATGAACTAAAAATAGCTAAAGCAAGAGCTCACATCCTTGAAGGACTAAAAATTGCAATCGACAATATCGATGCTGTTATTGCAACAATCAGAGGGTCCGAAACAAAAGAAGAGGCATTAGAAAAATTAATGTCAGACTTCAATCTTACTGAAATTCAAGGTAAGGCAATTCTTGAAATGAGATTGCAAACACTTGCAGGATTAGAAAGACAGAAGATTGAAGACGAACTTGCTGAAAAACTTGCACTAATTGCAGAACTTGAAGGAATTCTTGCAGATCCTGAAAAAATCAAAAAAATCATGCAAGACGAACTTGCTGAAATTAAAGAAAAATATGCTGACGAAAGAAGAACAGTAATCGTTCCTCATGCCGTAAACGCAATTTCAGCAAAAGACACAATTCCAAATAAGCAAATGATCGTAATGCTTACCAAGGAAAATTACATCAAAAGAATACCTAGCAACACATTTAAAGCTCAAAACAGAGGTGGAAAAGGTATAGTGGGAGGAAAAACAAAAGAAGAAGATGAAATCAAATTAATCAAATTCGCTAGCAACCATGACGACCTACTATTCTTCACTAATCAAGGAAGAGTTTATAAGCTCCCAGTATTTGAAATACCAAAAGCATCTAGAACTGCAAAGGGACAAGCAATTGTAAACATTTTACAATTAGAAAAAGACGAGAGAGTCACTGAAATACTAAACGCTGGAGAAGAGTTCAAAGGTAAGCATTTACTAATGGCAACTAAAAGTGGAACAATCAAAAAAACTGCAGTCGAAGACTTTAGCAATGTAAGGAAGTCTGGATTAATTGCAATTAAACTTAGAAAAGGAGATTCTCTAGAATGGGTAAAAGAAGTTGAGGAAGATCAACAAGTAATGATTATCACACAAAAAGGAAAATGTATTAGATTTGACCAAAGCGACGTAAGAGCAATGGGAAGAGCCTCAATCGGAGTTAGAGGAATCAAGCTAAAACCTGAAGATAAAGTCGTTGAAATGGACGTGATAAAAGACCCAAAAACTGCAGAATTACTAGTTGTTATGGAAAACGGACTAGGAAAAATGACACCAATTAAAAACTACAGACACCAATCAAGAGGTGGAACAGGAATAAAAACAGCTAATATAACTTCAAAAACAGGAAATATAATTGGCGCAAAGATTATCAGTGAAGACACTGATGCTGACCTAATTATGATTTCAAAGTCAGGTCAAATCATCAGGCTTCACGCAAAAAACATTCCTTCACAAGGTAGAGCAACTCAAGGAGTTTATCTTATGAGAATGAAGCCAAGTGATAAAGTTGCTTCTATTTCCCTAATCGACATAACCCAAGGTCAAGACGATGAAGAGGAAGAAACTACAGATGACAAGCAACAAAAGCTAGAAGTAGCTAGCTAAAACTCAAACCTCATTCCTAAAAACACGAACATGAGAAAATTCTCAAAACTAATCTTATTGATAGCACTATTAGCTCTACCCACTACTGCCCATGCTAATGGAGACCTCTCACTAAACAGCTCAAATATTAGATTTTCTCATTCTAATTTTCTTGAAGGAAACACTGTTAGAATTTATGCAACTGTTCAAAACAACAGCAACAATGACCTTCTTGGATTAGTTAGATTCTTCGATAACGGCTCACAAATTGGAGCTGACCAACCAGTCTCAACTTTTTCTGGCGGAACAGATGACATTTTCGTCGATTGGACACCGTGGACATATGGAAGTCACAACATAACTATTCAACTTTACCCTTGGGAAGAAGCTGAAGATAATTCCGGAAACAACATTGCAGTCAAAGATGTATATATTCTCCCAGATACAGATAGAGATGGCATCTCAAACGACAAAGACGATGACGATGACGGTGATGGCATAAATGACCAAGAAGACCATTTCCCACTTGATTTTGAAGAACAATATGACACAGACGGCGATGGTACTGGAAACAATGCTGACTTAGACGACGACAACGATGGCGTACCTGATGAAAAAGACGATGTCCCCTTAGATCCAAATGAAACAATCGATACAGATGAAGATGGCGTAGGAAATGTTGCAGACAAAGACGACGATAATGATGGACTTTCTGATGCGGAGGAAGAAAATCTAAAAACTAACGCACTCGATCCAGATACTGATGGAGACAATGTATTAGATGGCGAGGACGCTTTTCCTTTAGACCCTAATGAGTCTCAAGATACCGATGGAGATAAAATTGGAAACAACACAGACAAGGACGACGACAATGATGGAGTAAATGATGAAAATGACGAATTCCCTCTAAATAAAGGACCAATAATTGACTTAGGCGATGAAAAATTCATCGTTAGTTTATTCGAAGAAAAACTTTTTGATGCATCAAAATCTTACGATGAAGACGGAAAAATAGTTAGCTTCCTATGGGAAATAGATGGTCAAGAATTTGAAGGTAACTCCCTAAAAAAACAATTTAATCAAACTGGTGACTACAACGTAAAACTAACACTAAAAGATAATACTGGAGAATCAAGAACACAAGAATTTCAGGTAAATGTAGTGAATTCAAAACTTCACACACAAATAGCCTTAACTTTACTCACAATTTTGCTTGCAATAGCAATTTATATCAAGTATATTGCGGAAGCTAAAAATTCAAAAAAGTCAACTAAATAAGCATGAAAACTGATATTCACCCAAAAATGTACGACGTTGTATTTGTTGACATCTCAACAGGTGCACAATTTATTACTCAGTCTACTAAGAAGACTGATGAAACAATGAAAATTGACGGAAAAGAGTACTTCGTTATTAAAGTCGAAGTTAGCTCAGACAGTCACCCATTCTATACTGGTAAACAAAAACTTATCGATAGTGGTGGTAGAGTTGAAAAATTCATGGCTAAAATGAAAAAAGCGCAAGAATTAGCTGAAAAAAATGTAAAAAAAGTTAAGAAAGATGAAGAGCCAGAAGAAGTAGCAAAAGAAACTTCAAAAGAAACAATTGAAGATAAGAAAGAAGAAAAAGCTGAAGAAAAAGATCAAAAAGAAGAGTCAAAAAAAGACGAAGAAAAAACTGAAGGAGAGAAATAAAAGCAGATTTTAGCTAAAGACATTAAAGAGGAGAGATAATCTCCTCTTTTTTAATAACTCAATGC
>CAYNUR010000118.1:0-4550 GCA_964400435.1 uncultured Candidatus Peribacteria bacterium | reverse complement strand
GCATAGATTATTATCTCACCTTCTTTATCAGTTAGAAGTCGATTTGAAAAAGTAGACTTTTGATATCTGAGATTATAAGAAACCTCCATCAGTTATTCTAAATACTAAAATGAAAATATATCATAAAGCGCCATAAGGCTGGCCTAATATATAAAAGCAAAATCAATTTGTCAAATTAATTATTAAATAGAAACTAACGAAAGTAATTTAGTACTATTTCCACCTTCACAACAAAAATTAACTTAGCGCAAGTCGATAATCCCCTTTAAACAGCGGTAAATCATTGCTCGTCAAGTTGATTAATGATACAATAATACGATCTCTCGGTTATAATCGAATGACCAAAAGAAACTAATTGCACAAGATATGAAATCATATAGAAAATTGATATCAAAGCTTTTTCTTTCCTCATTTTTGTTGTTTTCATTGATTTTGAACTCATTAATTGTAGAAAATAAGAATGAAGAAACTCAGAGTTTTTCAATTCATCAAAAAGAAATAATTACTTCTGGATCAAGGTTTACAGCTGCTCAACCAATGTTAATTGCTCCATACAAAGATGTGGATGTCTTTATTTCAAAAGAACAATCCCCAGATTTTAAATTTACCACTGTTGGTGGAACGTGGAATGAAACCACTCCTTCAGGAACAAATGTCGAAGTTCAAGTTCAATTCAAAGTTGATGGAGAATGGACAGAATGGATTGATTTAGAAGAGGAAGAGGACCATCTAGCACCAGGTGGTCATAAGAAATTTTCAACTGCCTCTACAAATCCAGCTGAAGCATTCAAATACAAGTACCTGCTTTACACAGACGGGACAAATACTCCAATAATTACAGATGTAGACTGGACCTTCATAAAAACTGCAAAAACGATCAGTATCGAAGAAGCACCTCAACCAAAGTTTTCAAATTCAACTGTTACCCAGAATTCAACTTATCTAGCTCTAAATTCCTCAAACAATAATCAAAATGTAGTAAGTCGCCAACAATGGGGAGCTGATGAATCTTTGAGATATTTAGCAAATAATGATGAAGAAGCTGATTTAATTGAGGTGGATGCCGATTTTTATGAACAGTTTAAAGAAGAGCTTCAATTAAAAAGAACAATTCCAGAAGACCAATACGGAAATAAATACGTTTGGCCTCTTGAATATCCGATGGAGGTCAAAAAATTTGTTGTTCACCACACTGCAACAACAAATGATCTTAATGATCCGGAGCAAGCAATTCGAGATATATACTATTATCACGCAGTAAAAAGAGGATGGGGAGACATTGGTTATAATTATATTATTGATCAACAAGGACGAATTTACGAAGGACGAGCTGGTGGTGAAGGAGTAGTTGGAGCACATGCAGGAACAAGTAACCGTGGAAGTATTGGAATTGCCGTACTTGGAGATTATGAACAAAACGTAGTTCCTGAAAAAGTAATCTCCGTACTAGGAAAGTTCATAGCTGAAAAAGCAAAAATTCACGGAATTGATCCAAAAGGAAAGTCAGTTTTTAGAGGTCAATTATCGGAAAATATCCTTGGACATAAAGATTTAATGGCTACAACTTGCCCTGGAGTAAATTTATACTCAAACCTTCCAGTGATTAGAAATCTTGCTGCAGAATCTCAAGTTAGTAGTAAACCAAAATTTATAAATGATTATGATTACATTAATCATTCTGAAACAAATTATTTGGATGTTACAGCTAATGAAACCAAACAAATTACAATTAAACTTGAAAATATCGGAAAAGTTGATTGGCAGAAAGATTCATTCTTAGTAGTGGACACCAATCCAGAATTCGAAAATACAATCACATTCCCAGGTTCTGATCCAATTGTTCTAGCTTCAATGCAGGAGGATTTGGTTAAACCAGGACAAATGGCAACATTTAGTTTTTCCGTAAAAGCTGGATCTCAAAATAAAATGGTGAAAATGAACATTGCACCTGTAATTAATGGTTCTAAAAAATTAAAAGAATACATTGTTTTACCAGTCTCAGTTCAAAGAAAGGATTTCAAATACGAATTTATCGATATGATTGCTCCACCAATTGCAATGGATAAAGGTGAAACAGCTGAAGTAATTGTGAAATTAAAAAATACAGGAAACACAACTTGGAACCAATCCGGAACAAACACAGTTTTAATTGGTGCTGATCACGAAAGAGATAGAACCAGCGATTTTGTCTCTCCTAGATCTTCAAGGTTAGCAACATTAGAGGAAAATCAAGTGCCACCAGGAGAAATTGGGACTTTTATAATAGATATTATTGCACCTGACAAAGCTGGATATTATAAAGAGTACTTTACTCCAGTGGTTGAAGGTGAAACTTGGATGATAGATAGCGGAATGTATTTTGAAACCACAGTTTACGGAGGAGAATACGATTCACAAGTAGTAACTAAAAGTGGATCCACTGACTGGGTTGTAGGTGAGAATTATTTAGTAAAAGTAAAACTTCGAAATTTAGGAAAACAAACTTGGAAAAAAGATCAGGTAGTACTCTATTTTATTAAAGAAAAAGATTTAGATATTCTTTCTACAACTTTATTGGAAGATGAAGTTAAGCCAGGAGAAATCGGAACGATTCAATTTGAAGCAAGAACAAGTCCAGATGAAGAACTAGAACTAAAAGCTTTAATGGTGAGACCAAAAATTGGTGATAATCACCTTTATAGAAGACCAATTTATTTCTACTACAACGTCGTAGAAAACAAGAATCAGCAATTAATTAATGATCTTCAAAATGGAGTTTATAAAAATTCGCCAGCTCCAGAAGAAGATCCAGTTTTAATAAATAAATCTCAAGAAGATATTAGAATTAAACTTGGTTTCTCAGGTTCACCAAAAATAACTGCGAATGGAGGTTTTTCCATTTATGATAACAATGAAAAAATTGCAGGATTATCATCCCTTGATTCAGTTGAAGTGAAGTATGTAAATGGTAAATATCAAGTTTCGACACCTGGCAATACATATATAAAATCTGGTCCAATTAGATTTATTCCGTCACAGAATTCTATTTTAGAAGTCGAAAATTATGAGAATAGACCTACTTGGAATCAACAGCTAAATGACAATCAATATAGAGGAGTTTTAGAAGTTAGAAATGTCGATGGTGAACTTAATGTAATCAATGAACTACCAATTGAGTCATACTTAAAAGGACTTGGAGAAGTATCAAATTCAGCTCATCCTGAAAAAATTAAATCAATTATTGTTGCGGCAAGGACTTATGCAAAATACTACATGGAAGTTGATGAAAAATTCGCTGGTAAACCATACCATTTAAATGATGATCCAAATTCAAGTCAGAAATATATCGGTTATGGTTTTGAACAAAGAGCACCAAAAATAGCGCAAGCCGTAAACTCAACATCTGGTGAAGTAATCACATACAATGGAAAATTAATTAAAACCCCATATTTTAACGAAAGTGATGGAACTTCAACCAAAAGTGCATTAGAGGTTTATGGTTGGACAAACACACCATATTTAAAAAGTGTAAGTGATACTTTATGTAAATCTTCACAAAACAAATTCCTTGGCCATGGAGTAGGGTTAAGCGGTTGCGGAGCGACAGGAATGGCCGAAAGCGGATATACATATCAGCAAATTCTTAAACATTATTACACTGGTGTAGAAATTCAAAAATAAAAAATAAAAACTAAAACAAGAATAAATGGATCCAATTCTAATCCCTCATGAAGGAAACAACGAAAAAAAGAACAAAAAAAAGCCAACAAAAAAAATATCAAACAAAGAAACTCACAACCTTCTTATTGAAATCCGCAAAAAACTTGAAGCCGGAATTGCTAATCGAGATCAAAAAATCATCAGCAAAACCTGTATCAAGATGTTGGAATTTCTTGACCCTGAAGAAGATCACTCCTTAGAAAAAGTAAACGACCTCTTAAGATCACTCCAAAGATCTTCAATTTCCATTCAAAGAAAAAAGAAAAAAATTGTTGAAGAAACTAATGAAAAAATGAATCAGAAAAATCGCAAAAGAAGAAAATAAAAAACTTTCCCGATGACAGTTCCTTTACTATTCTAAAAATCTTCCCTATAAATTAAGCATAATTTCACATTTATGCTTTTAGCGATAAACACAGCAAGCTCCAAAACCGCCATTGCACTTTTCGCAAAGAAAAAAAAGTATCAACTACTTTCAGAAGATTCATGGCAAAGCTCTAATGATGAAGCAGAAAAGTTGATGCCCAAAATTGATGAATTAGTTTCTTCACATTCAAAACTAGAAGAAATATCTGAAGTTCTAGTTGTATCTGGCCCCGGTTCATTCACAGGTTTAAGAGTAGGAGTAACAGTTGCAAACACAATCAAATATCTAAATAATTCGAAGCTATACAGTTTAAATACTTTCGAATATTTTTGGCAGGCATATCAAAATTCTGATTCTGTAAAAAGATCTGCACTACTTGTCTTCGCTGGAAGTAGGGGAGTATATTTTAGTAAATCAGATTCAGACACAAACGAAGAAGATATTGAAAATCTAAACATTGAAGAGATTTCTGATAGTCTAAAAA
>CAYNUR010000117.1:0-4553 GCA_964400435.1 uncultured Candidatus Peribacteria bacterium | reverse complement strand
TGAAAATATGTATGATGTTTTTAGTTTTATTTAGAAATATGATTGTTGTAGACAAAGTTTCAAAGAAGTTCAAGGATAGGAAAATTCTGGATGAAATCAGTTTTACTGTTGAATCTGGCGAATTCGTATCTATTGTTGGTCCTTCAGGAGTAGGAAAAACCACTCTTCTAAATGCTATGATAGGTGCTTCTAAAGTTGATGAAGGTCATATTGTTGTTGACGATTTTATTGTTAATAGATTAAGTGATAGGAAAATTCAGAATTACAGAAAAAATATTGGAATAATATTTCAAGATTTTAAACTTCTCCCTAAAAAGACTGTATTTGAGAATGTAGCTTTTGCACTAGAGGTTTGTGGTTATAGTAAGAAGTTTATTAATAAAAGAACTAGCGAAGTATTAAAATTAACTGGACTTGAGAATCATCGAAATCACTTTCCAAGTGAGCTTTCTGGTGGGGAGAAACAAAGAACAGCGATTGCTAGAGCTTTAGTTCATGCACCAGAATTACTTTTTGCTGATGAACCAACGGGGAATTTGGATCCTGAGAATGCAATTTCTTTGGCTCGTTTATTATTGAAAATTAATAAATCTGGTACTACTATTATTCTCTCAACTCATGACAAAGCAGTTGTAAATGAAATAAATCGACGAGTTATTACTTTAAAAAAAGGAAAAATTGAAAATGATCGTGTGAAAGGTGGTTATGACATTGAAAATTAATAATTTTAAATAATGGCAACTTATAAAGATTCAGGGGTGGACATTGAAGCTGGTGACGAGTGTTCAGCGCTAGCTTATCAAGCAGCGAAAAATACTTTTGTTGGGAGAAAGGGAATGATTGGAGAACCAGTTATTGATGACGGAGGTTTTACTGGATTTTTGGATATGGGAGATTTTTATCTTGTGCAAAATGATGATGGTGTTGGGACGAAAATTATGATTGCGGAAAAAATAAATAAATTTGACACATTAGGTTACGATTTGGTTGCGATGGTTGCTGATGATGCAGCTTGTGTTGGTGCTGAGACAATTTCGATGACTAATACTATTGATGTAGATAAGGTTGATGCAAACAAAGTAAGAGATATGATGGCAGGATTAGAATCTGCTGCAATCGAGAATAAAATTGCTATTGTTGGAGGTGAAATTGCTGAGCTTTCAAAAATGGTTAATGGGTATGTTTGGAATTCAACTTCAGTTGGAATTATTGAAAAAGATAGAGTTATCTCCGGAAAAGATATTGAACCAGGAGACAAAATTATTGGCTTTCGTTCTGCTGGATTGAGATCCAATGGGTTTTCATTAGTAAGGCATATTCTTGATGAAAACTTAGGTGAAGGTTGGGCTTTCGAAAAATATGATATGGAAATGACTTGGGGAGAAGTTGCACTTACTCCTTCTCGAATTTATTGTTCAACTGTTATGGAATTACATGGTAGATACAAGGAAAAGCCATTAGTTGAACTAAAAGGATTAGCTCATATTACTGGTGGTGGAATTGAAGGAAACTTAAAAAGAGTTTTAAAATCTAAGGGGCTTGGAGCTAATTTAGATAATCTTCCTGAGCCACATGAAATTATGACTCGATTGATTGAAATGGGAAATGTAAAATTGGAAGAAGCTTATAATACTTGGAATATGGGAGTTGGATTAATTGCAATTTGTAATGACTTTGAAAAAGTTGAAGAAGTTTGTAAAAAACGAGGAATAGAAGTCTCTGTAATTGGCGAAGTTACCGATAGTGGAAAGATTGCGATGAAAATCTAAAACTGATATTAGAAAGCATAACAGCTGAGTTGAGCTGCTTCGTTGGTCAATCGTTGTATTAATAATTTAGAAAAAATTTAAGATTTTTTAATCTTTTTCTTTTATTTTTTGTTTTACCCCATGGGCGGGCGGGGGCTAGGGATGGCCATAGACCACTTTCTTCCTTCGGGGACATGGCACTGCCTTGGTTAGAGTTTTTTACTTATGAAACTTCTGATGGATTTCACGCAACTTCTTATTCGTCAAATGGGTATAAATCTGAGTTGTAGTGATTGAACTATGTCCTAACATTTCTTGAACTGAACGAATGTCAGCTCCGTTTATTAAGAGTTCCGTGGCGAAACTATGTCTCAAAGTATGCGGTGTGACTTTTTTAACAATTCCGGCTTTTAAGGCATATTTCTTTACAATTTTTTCAATGCTAACAGTACTTAGTCTTCTTTTTTCATCATTTAGAATATCATCCTTACTTTGGCCTTTACCGCTATTGATAAATAATGGCTTAAAATGATCTTCTCTTGATTTCAGATAGTTTTTAATTGCTGAACTAGATTCTTCTGATAAAAAGACAATTCTTGGTTTTTTACCTTTTCCCCTGACCATAAACTCTTTTCTTTCTAAATCCACCTGGTCTCTATTTAGATTTGCTAACTCACTTACACGTAGACCAGTAGAGTAAAGAGTTTGTAAAATAGCTGTATCTCTTGGACCACTTTTCTTTGTTTGATCTACGGCCTTAAATATTCTTTCAAGCTCTTCTCTACTCAATACTTCAACTGTACGTTCAGGTATTTTGCTTAATTCTATTTTTTCTGGTGCTAAAGTTGGAATGTCATTTTTTACTAAGTATTTTAGAAATGCTCTTAAAGCAATAATGTGATAATTTTGGGTTTTTATACTTAAATTGTCTCCCCTATCATCAATAAATCGATTGAGAAAGATCCGAAAATCATTAACTTTTTTTAGAGATATCTCATTTGCTTTGATGTCTTTTTTTAAAAATTCTTGGAATCTTTTTAGATAATGATTGTAATTCTCTAAAGTTTTGTCAGATTTGTTTTGTAATTCTAAGTATTGAAGAAAATCAAGAATGAGTTTTGATAATTTCATTAAAAAAGCCTTAATTTGTAAATTAAGGCTATCATAGGATTTTCTAATAGTGAACTACTGATTCTATTATTACACAGTTTGCTCAGGTGGAGCTTGATTTTGGGGAACCGGGTTTACAGGAGTTTCTTTTTTTGTTTTTTCAGTACTGATTTTTAGACTTAGTGCTGAAGCTAATAACTTTTTATCGAGATTTTTTGCAATTCTTCCGTCTTCAATTGATTTTTTTCCGTCTGCAACTGCTAAATCAATCTCGTTCTCTCTTTTTTTTGTGTAGGTAAAAATTTGTCTTTGAATATCTCTGGCTTTAAGTGCAAGATCTTGAGTTAGCTCTTCACCTTTACTTACCATTACCTTTAATTTTTCAATCATATTGAATGCACTGATGGCATTTTGATTTTCACCAAAAATTTCATTCTCTTCTCTCATTTCATTATATTCCTCATTGGCTGCGCCGTGAACTTTCTTGGCTTTATCAGTTAACGTGCTTGCTCTTTCGATATTTTGCATATTTTTTGTTTTAATTTCATATTATTGTATCATGTTCACATAAGATTTTCAATAACTTCAATTGATGATAAGAGATAGGAAACTCCTTGAAGAAATAGAGAAAAAGACCTTGGCGAGTTATGCTTTTAAAAGTTCTGAAAGTTTAGGTAGAAAAGTTAAGGAAGATGATGATGAATATCGTCTAGCATTTCAGAAAGACAAAGAGAGAATAATTCACTCAAAGGCATTTCGTCGTTTAGACCAAAAAACTCAAGTATTTATTGCAAGAACTGGCGATCATTATCGAACTCGCTTAACACATACTCTTGAAGTTGCTCAGATTGCCAGAGGTATTGCTCGAATTTTGGGATTAAATGAAGATCTATCCGAAGTAATAGCACTTGCTCATGACTTGGGGCATCCACCGTATGGCCATTCTGGTGAAGAAGCTTTGGATGATATTTTAAAAGAGTTTGGTGATCATTTTGAACATAATGAACAAAGTCGGAGAATTGTTGAAAAACTGGAGAAATCCTACCCGGAATTTGATGGATTAAACTTAAGTTTAGAAGTAATTGATGGGATGATTAAGCATCAAACTGCATTTGATCAAGCTCATAAGAAATTTGAATTTTCTGCTCACTTAGAAGCGCAGGTTGTGAATTTGGCTGATGAAATTGCTTATTTAAACCACGATATTGATGATGGCTTACGTGCTGGCTTGATTAGTTTTGAAAATCTTAGAAGTTTGGAATTGTTTCTTAAGGCCGAAGATGTAACTAAGATGAAACATGGCAAAGATATGTCGAAAGATGTTCTAAAATCTAGAACTGTAAGTACTTTAATTTCTAAAATGGTTGTAGATCTTAGTCAGAATTCTGTGAAAATGATTGAGAAATATAAAATTCAAAAAGTAGGTGATGTACCTGAAATTAAGGAAAAGGTCATTTGTTTAAGTGAAGAAATGAGAAATAAAGTTAATGAGCTTCGAAAATTTTTGTATAAGAATTTTTATCTTAATGAGAAAGTTGTAAGCTTTACTGATGAAGGAAAAAAGCAGATTAAAAGTTTGTTTAAATTTTTCTTGGAAAACCCAGATAAGATACCTGAAAAAGAATATTTAGCAGATGAAAGAAAAATTTATGTCAGAGTAAAAGATTATATTGCTGGTATGACTGATCCTTATCT
>CAYNUR010000116.1:0-4594 GCA_964400435.1 uncultured Candidatus Peribacteria bacterium | reverse complement strand
GTAATGGACCGGTTTTGCTTCAAAAATTCAACCTTAAGGGGACGATGTGTTGGGTTGAGCAAAAATCATTATTTCCAAAATGTAAAATCATTTTTCCTCACACAGAAAGTAAGGTCAGGCGAGGACCCAGTTTTTGGAGAGCTTTGTGACAATATTGCAAAAAATAATATAGCAGAAAAAGATGTAAAACTCCTTGAAGGAAGGTGCAATGTTGTGTGTCCCGGAGAAGAAAACAATGAAGAATATAAGAATGGCAATATAATGATTCTGTGTCTAGAGAATAAACGTATTGGTGAGATAAATGAAGATCTAATTAAAAGACTCAACAAAGACAATCAACTACATGAGTTCATTGCTGAAGACAAATATGTTAATCTTAGTGAACCAGTTGATCATATTGATTTGAGTTACACAGAAACTCAAAATTTGCCATCAAAATTAAGTTTGAAAATAGACACCCCTATTATAATAACAAAGAATATAAACAAACGTGACAAACTGGTGAATGGAAAGAGGGGCTGGGTACATGAAATAGATCAAAAGAATAAAATAATTTGGGTTCACTTTTATGAAGATGATGTTGGTAACATTGCAAGGCTCCAGTCACAGCACAAACCCAAGAACCCAAGTAAAACTGCTGTTCCAATCTACCTATGGAAAAGTCCAGTCTCATTTCCACAATTTGGCAACAGAAAAGGAGGTCCCCAAGTTAAAAGATTTAAGCAATTTCCAATTGTTCCAGCGTATGCAACAACAGTACATAAGAGTCAAGGGTTGACACTGAAGAATGTTATAATTGACTTTAAAAGAAACTCAAAAAGAGCTGTACAATGTGGAGCCTTCTACACAGCCATTACTCGTGTCAAATCACTAAATAATGTCTTCCTTCGAAATTTTGAGAAGTCCCACATAAGAACAGACAGTGGAGTGTTCGAGGAGATAGAAAGGTTAAAAACAGTGCCATACCAATTTGTAAAACCCTATCTTAAAGATCCAGTGTTTATTAATTGTGACAAGGAGCTCAAAGTAACTTATTTAAATACAAATGGTCTCATGAGTCATCTGGAAGATATCAAGGCAGACTACAACATCCTAAGAAGCGACATATTAGTGTTCTCGGAAACGAAATTATCAAAAGATGTCTCAGCCAACAACCTACAGATACCAAGCTACACAATAAAAACGCGACTAGAAGAAGGATCTTCACATTCTGGAGGAATGATTATGTATGTTAAGAATCCTATTAAGAAAAGCATAACACTTTTAGAAAAGAGAAGAAAAATTTACAAAGATGGATACATCGAACAAGTAAATATTGAATATGAAAAAATCAATTTTACAATGCTTTATTTGCATCCAAACTTGGCTTCAAAAAATGAAGAGACATTAAGACAAATATTTGAGGATGTATCAGAAAGTACTGGTAGGTTTTTCCTTTACAGAGACAATTTAATATTTACATAATATTTCAGTTATAATGGGAGATTTTAACCTGAAATCTGAATGTGAGAAGGACAAAAAGAAAATACATGGGATATTTACAAACTTCAATATCCATATTCAGAATTCCACCTTTCAGCGGGGCCCCCATGTTTCAAGTCTTGATCATATTCTAATTAGAAAAGACTTTGGACAAAAGTTCAAATGCTCATCATTCAAGAATATTTATTCAGATCATTCATCGATTAATTTCAGGTATATAAATATCTATATCTATATTTTGTATCAACTATTTTTATTAGGTTGGAAGAGTGTCATTCAGCGGAAGAAATTATTCTTTATGACCCAACATCTAACTTCTACAAAGAAGATAATGCAACAAAGGTCAAAGAAAGTCTCAACATTGGAAAAGTTGAAAACCACCACCAGTCAGTCATAGAAGAAGTTAGCGAAAAAGTACCAGAAACAGAAAAAGTTGAGAAGAAAAGGATTCGAACTCCAAAAACATCTTTAAAAGGGGAAAGAATTAAAAAAAAGATCAAAACAGAAAAAACTGAGGATTTGGATGATAATGTTGCAGTTTTAAAAAAATATGGAACAAATATTAACAGTTATCTTAGTTCCATTGGTATGTTGAAGCTGGAGTGCATAGGGGATGGAAATTGTTTTTTTCGTTCAATTGCTGAATTTACAAAAGAAGATCATACACAAATAAGAACAAGTATAGTGCAACATATGTACAGAAACCCACTTTTATACAGCTCCTTATTCCAGAATCCAATTCGCGAAAACTATTTTATTGAAGAAAATTGTGTTAATACAAGATGTGTGAGGATGGAAAAGGACAAGGTTTGGGCGGGATTTCCAGAACGTTTTGCTGCAGCTTTTCTTTTAAACAAAAATGTGTTTGAACTTTATCAAACTGGAGGGTCCTTCCATTGGAATGTTTTTATTGGTAATAGCACTCCTGAAGCTTATGAAAGAAACAATCTTGAAAATATTTACATCTCCTACAATGTGGATGCTCGACACTTTGCCCCACTAAAACCTTCAACGCACACTGAAAAACAAATAAAAATAGTGAACATTTTTCACCTTATTCAACACAATTTAATAGATTCTGAGGGTCTATTTACAAAAGATTTCCCATATGAATTAGATAAAAGTCACAAACTTTACCAAGAAAACACTTTGCAGAATAGTCTACCTGTTGGCTTAACAAATCTTGGAAACACATGCTACTTCAACAGTCTTTTACAATGTTTAGTAGTATTACCTAGATTGTACTTAGCATTTCAAGCAGATGCTTTGAAAATTAATGATGATGACAGCACTGTTAAAAAACTAGTGACTTTATGGAAACATATTGCAGAGAAATCCAGACCAGCAAGCCTTGAAAATAAGTGTAGAGCTTTACTTTTTAAACTACAGAAAAGATATGAAACAAGGGGAAAATACCAAATTATGATTCAAGAAGATCCACAAGAGCTTTTCACAGACCTATTGGACATGATCAATTCAGAATTACGACTTCAGGAACAGAATTACCTGATATTCCAAACTCTAGAAGGCACAAGGCAGTTCCATGAGGCTTATAATAAGAGCAATAGCACATCATTGCTAACAAACTATATTAGAACGGAACGCATAATGCATTCACAATGTGAAATCATTGCAAACACAGGAATGGCTTTCTTAGATATTCCGTTTCCAGAAGATGAATTTCAACAAATTGGCTTAGAAACACTTGTTGATATCTATTTCAGACAATATGAGACTGTTGTTGACGTTTGTCCCTCTTGTGGATTACAAAATGCAAAAATGATTGAGAAGAAAACTTTGGAAATATGTCCAAAAATTTTGATAGTCAACCTCAACAGGTAAATAGTATCACATTTAGTTGATCTTTTAAGTAATACATTTTCTTATTAGATACAAGACTGATGGTTCAAACAACATTTCAAAAATATTCACTTCGGTTTGCACAGGGAGAGTAGAAGAAAACAGCATTATAATAGACTTGTTTGGAAGAAAATATTCTCTTCAAAGTGTCCTTTTTCATGAGGGTCCAACTGTAGATAGCGGCCACTACACTGCAGTAAAAACAATAAATAATTCTTGGTTTTCTGCAGATGACAGTATAGTTACAGAAAATATGCAGTACATCAACCTTGCCCATATCAGTGAGAAAAACCACATGCTGTTCTATAAGTTAGTTGAAAATTAGATTTCCGTAAAAAGTTAATAAATGTTTGTTGATAATTATTGTTACTTTTTTTCTCCAACAAACCATACTCGTACACTACTGTGACAGAGAAGCATGTCTGCTGTTGGATAATTTTCAACATGGACGAATTATTACAGTACCCAGGTGAGGGAACTATGTGAAATAAACAAATCAAAAATATTAAATAGGTTCTCTATTCAAGTTGGACAAATTGTATAATATTCTGGATTATTAAGTGATTATTAAGTGATGGTTTTGACAGTGTTGGAACCTGTTCTGTCCTGATTGACACTTCTAGGTTCCTCCATCATGGCAAGTATCCAATCTTACATGTCCCAACTTTGAACCATTTAAAAACAGTTAATTTGTATGGTTCTTGTTCCTCTACATTGCCAGTATACTGATCCTTGCAAGTAGAATAAGATCTGATTTTGCTTCAGTACATTCCCATGTGTTTGAAGGCTGGCAGTGTAACCTAACACAAGTTGAGCATACTTGAGTTCCAAAGCAGTTAAAGGTTGCCCAGGCTCCTGCATGATTAATCATGGGCTGCCATGTAGAGGGCAGTGACTTGTCTTGTACATGCTAAGGTAACTTGCTAAATTTAGTGCTAGCTCTCAGAGCTCTCCTCCTTTGAGTGATGTGTCCAGCTGGTCTGGGGAGAAGTTAGCAGCCCAATGCTGTCTACTTGGAAACAGAAGCAGCAGGTCTGGGTGCCCAAGTACTCCATACTTGTCACAGCTAAGTCCAGCTGGCTATCCTGAGAGTTAGCCCAATCCTGTCCACTTGGAAACAGAGGCAGCAGCTATGCCTAACTGGGCATCCCAAAGATTATCCACTTCAATGGTTGTGTGGGGATTGTAGTCATCCAGCCAGCTCATGTTAACCTCTTGAGCTTGAGGGAGTTACAGAGTAACTGAGGGATAG
>CAYNUR010000115.1:0-4652 GCA_964400435.1 uncultured Candidatus Peribacteria bacterium | reverse complement strand
CAACAAATACAGAAGATTAAGAATAAAAAATCAGATATTATTAAATAACATTTCATTAAGGAATGTTATTTTTTTACACAGATTCAGAATCTTTTGCAGAAAAATAAAACTCAAGCAAAACAGCAATAGTAATCAAAAGAAGTCCAGACCACCAGTTAAGAACCATCAACATTTGAAAAACTAATGCAAAAACAGCAATTATCGCCAGAAAAATCCCCTGACGTAGAGCAACATTAATATGTTTATAAAAAATCTCGTTTTTAAATAACCATAGCCGAAAATAAAAACCTATAACGGTAAAAGTACAAGCAAGAGCAATAAACAAAGTGATAAAGAAAAGTATCAGCGCCAACTCCATATTATCAAAAGGGCTTAACTTATTAACAACAAGCAGCCATCCTGCCCAAGAACTCAGTGCAGTAAGAGCAATAATTCCAACATATCTTTTATGCGTCATAACTTAATACTTTTAATCAAAGACTAAACATCAACTTTTTGTCGTGACGATACTAAAGCATAAATCCATAGCCCAAGTGAAATTATCATTATTGGCACTACGTAAATAAGCATTAAATCAATAAAAGTCCCAACAATATGATCATAAACATTTTGAATAAAATCTACATCCTGAGTACTTAACTCATTCAACTCCCCCGATTCACTTAGAGAAACAAAAATATTTGATAAAAACTTCAAAACCAACAAAGGAAAAACAGTAAGCAGTGAAGCAAAAAAGACTGTACCAGACTCCCAAGTTAATACACTTTGCCATGGCTTCATTATTAATAAGCCAATTCCAACAAGTACTATCAAAAGAACTCCAGTCATAGAATACAGACTAACTTTAAAAGTTGTTTCTGCCCAATTTGTCCAATAATCAAATGGAGATTCTTCAGCCCCATTCAATGCACGAGGCAACTCAATCGAAAAAACATTCGGTAGCTCATCAAAAGCTTCACGATCCAATAAATTTTTAACACGAATCTTAAAGTCTCCCTCATCTATCTCAGATGGAACACATTCAATAGAATCAGAAAATCCACTTACCGGCTCATCACATTCGGGCAATTCAAGATATAATCTTTCTGCAACTTTATCACCAATCAAATCTATTTTCTCATTAAACCAATCTTTAGGAACCCCAATTGTTAGTAAATTGTTTTCATCGACACCACCATCTTTTACTTGATTAAACATATCTTCAATCACAAACTCAAAATCCTTCAAACTAATAGAATCTTCAACAATTTCTCTAAAGTCAGCTGAACTCAAAGATGAAAAACCCTGAACATCAACATCCTTGGTAAGGTGATAAACAGAATAGTCATAAAAAATTTGACTAAACTCATCATTAAAAAAATCATCATCAGTGACAACTTTATAAAATCCCCAGCTATAAGCTACAAAACTACTAAAAAAAATAAAGATAATAACTAAAACCGAAGCAAAAACTTTTCTCATAATATTTTAGATCAAAAAGACTCTTGAACAAGCTAACAAATTCTTCAAGAGCTTTAAACTAAAACTATGAAGTTTTTTTTGACAAACCTGGATAAACTATTCTAGAAATCATTTGATCATCTAAATTACCCGGCATTGTAAAGCCAGAAGCTTTAGCATGTCCACCTCCACCATAGGATTCAGCAATCTTCGCAACATCTACATCTTCAGCTCTTGCACGCATTGACCCTTTGACGTTACCTTTACGATCTTCATTCAATAAAAGTGCATACTTTGAATCAGGAACCATATTTAAATATTCAACCAAACCAGATAAGTTTTCAGGAGAAGTAGAAGTCTCCAAATAATCACTTTCATTGATAACCGAATAAACAGCTCCATGATCACTCAATTTTGTTTTCTCAAAGGCTTTACCCCACAACTTGAGTGAATCTATAGTTTTCGTTTTAAATAATGACTTCGAAACTTGAGCAATCTTTCCACCTTTAGACATTAAATCTGCTGCAACCTTCAAAACCTCAACAGAAGTATTTGCATGCTTAAAGCTCCCTGTATCTTCATATATACCAGCAAGCAAACAAGTCGCAATTTCAGGAGTTATTCGATACTCCAAAGCATTAAATAGTTTATAAAGAATAGTAGTAGTTGAGGCAGAATCAGACTCCACTAAATTTATATCCCCATAATTTTCATTAGAAGAGTGATGATCAATATTAACAATTGGAACACCACACGTAAACAAATCCTCATGAAAAAGATGAAAATTTGACATATACCACGACCCAACATCTAAAAACACGATCAAATCAGTCGACCTTAGATCAAACTCAGTCTCAAACTTCTCAATATGGGGTAAAAAACTATACTCATCCTTCGCTTGATCAACACAAAGCATCCTCCCCTCTTTTTCAGGATACTCATTTTTCAAAACTAGATTAAAAGCAATTGCCGAACCAAGAGTATCTGCATCAGGATTTTTATGCGAAATAAAAACAATATTTTGAGATGCCTTAATTATTTTCTCTATTTGTTCAAACAAAGGACAGGATTAAAAAGAGGAAAACTATAACACAAAACCAAAACTAATCAATAGCATTTAAAATTATCAGAGCAAGATATTGCTGTTAGTATTAAAAAAATAACAATACACATGAAAATAATATACTTTGGAACACCAAAATTTGCAGCTTATCCGTTGGAAATATTGAATAAAGATCCGGATATTGAAATTGAAGCAGTTGTAACTCAACCAGATCGACCACAAGGAAGAAAACAAGTTATGACTCCGCCATTTGTAAAAGCAGTTGCGGAAGATTTAGATCTTAAAGTACTCCAACCAAATAACAAAAGTGAATTAAAAAATATGTTAGAAAAGTTCACTGACATTGATTTCTATGTTGTTGTTGCCTATGGAATGATAATTAATAAAGAAATTTTAGAAATGCCAGAAGTCGACTGCATTAATATTCACGGCTCAATACTACCACATTACAGAGGAGCCTCCCCTATCCAAGAATCATTAAAAAATGGAGATAAAGAAACAGGAGTTACAATCATGCAAATGGACGAAAAATTAGACCATGGAAGTATATACTTAATTCATAAAATAAAAATTGAAGAATCAGATAATTCAGAAACATTAAGTGAAAAACTTTCAGTCGTAGGTGGACAGCTACTACCTGAAACATTGAAGGAAATAAAAAATTACGACCTGCAACCAATCCCACAAAAACATGAACAAGCAACTTACTGCAAAAAAATCAATAAAAATGACGGAGAAATTAATTGGGAAAAAATGACTGCTGAAGAGATTCTTAATTTAAAAAAAGCATATACACCATGGCCAGGTATATTCTTTAAAAAAAATCAGAACAAAGTTAAAATTATTGATGCAAAACTAAGCAACAAAGATTTAGCATCTGGAGAATTTCTAACTACAAAAGACGAAATAATAGTTGGAACAAAAAAAGGATCAATAACAATCCATAAACTTCAAATGGCAGGAAAAAAGCCTACAAACTCTTCAGACTTTCTAAACGGATACAGAGACTTGTTTTCTTGAAGCAATTAAAAGAATAAAAAATAGTAAGAATTGCCCTTGATAAAGCGTTAAGAAATAATGATCAAAACTACCAACTATTACTAAAGAAATTAGCAAAACAAATCCCGAGTAATTATTCGCAAAAGTTTTTCTCAACAAATTAAAAATCATCCCCAGAAAAACAAACAACGAAAGCATACCAGCCTCAACTAATAGGAGTACAAAAACATTATGTACTGGTTGAATTTTCCAAGGTAAAAGTTTACTTTCAACAAAATTCTGCATTACAGATGTAAAATTACCTAATCCTACTCCTGAAGGAAACTCTTTAAGCATTTCCAATGAAATATCCAAATATAAAACTCTATCATATATTGCTGAAGCATCTCTCTTTATGAAAATAAATAAAAGAGTTCCCAAAATCCAAACAAAAACAAAATAGAAAAATAACCTTAAAAGATTATTCTTTTTTCTAAAAATTAAAAACGGTAACGACATAACAAGAGCCAAAACAGCAGAACGAGAAAAAGTTAAAATCAAAGCTAAAGTCAATAAGCCTATCACAAATACATTAACAACTTTCTTACGAGTATTTTTTATTTTTTGAAATGAATCAACCAGTATAACTATTGCTACCAACAAAAAACCTGCAAAAATATTTGGATGAGAAAAAGTTGAGTAGCTTCTCAAAAAATCCATTCCCCAAATTTGCACTTTCGCAATGCCTGGCTGATCTAAAAATAAATTTGGCTCCCCCAGCAATCTAACTCCCAAAGATTGCTGAAAAATAAACTGCCCGACTCCTATAAACCACGCAATAAAAACAGATAAAACAAACGACTTAGCAACAAGATTAAATCTGACAAAACCGGATTCGCACAAAAGATAAAACAAATAAAACTCTATAAACCTCAATACGTAAATGAAGCTATTCTCAAAGTTAAGAGAGATGAAAAGTGTTGAAACTAATGCAGCAATAAAAAGAAATACAAACAAAGAGGATCTCGAAAAATTAAAATAAATTTTCTCATTCTTGTTCCACAAAAAATGCAAAAGAAAAAAAGTAACCCCCGTCAAAAATAGTAAATCAGAAAAATATAAAAAATGACTTAAATAAGGATTAAAAAAAGAACCAGTACCAGAAGTAGCT
>CAYNUR010000114.1:0-4655 GCA_964400435.1 uncultured Candidatus Peribacteria bacterium | reverse complement strand
ATTACTAAGTTTATTCATTGGCTATAAATATAAATTTAGACTTCAAATTAATCCTGATGAAGTAGAGGAAAGTAAACAAAACACGTACAGCGAAAATTACAAAAAAGGAGAAGAAGAATACAAAAAAAATAAATTAGCAAAATTAATTGCACTTGCACTAATGCTATTCTATATCAGTTCGTGGATAGTTGATTATGAATACCAAACAATTCTCGGTAATAACCTTTCAGAAGAAAATTTTACTTTAATTAACGGTCTAGTCTCAATTATAGAAAACTTCATTTTAATAATAACATTCATCTTCCTTCAACACAGATTATTAAGAAAAATCGGAGTAGTAAAAACTCTAGCAACAAGCCCAGGAATACTACTAATTCCCTTCTTAGGTTTACTATTTTATCCAGTTGTACTTATGGCTTCAGGACTAAAAATAATTGAAAGAACAATAAATATTTCAACTTTTTCAAATTCTGTCCGGTTACTATTTACGGCTATCCCAAATAAAATAAGAGCAAGTGTAACCACCTTCATAAAATCAAAATCACAATCATATGCGACATTAATTGCAGGTATCGGTTTATTAGTGTTAACAAGAACAATTAGTAACACATGGATTATTATCGCAGGTATCCTACTCTTAATCGCCGTAATCATTCTGGTTCACTTTATTAACAAAGAATATATCAAACAATTAACTAAAAATCTTGATAGTGAAGATATCAACGATCTTTACAATGCAATTGAAGATTTTGCAGAACCTGCTTATCAAAACATCGGAGTCAATGAACTAATGAAATTAATAAATAAAGGAGATTTACAACCTGAAACTATTAGAAAAATAATATTCGCACTTGGAAAAATTGATAATGTAAATGTAATTCCTAGCTTATTAGATCTTTTCAAGACCTATGACACAACAGTAAAATACGCAATTATCGAAGCTATCCACGGATTCTCAAAATTAAATGACCGCTTAAAAGATCTCCCATTCACTCGACAAGCAATAATTGATACTTATAAAAATATCTTCCTTAAAGAAGAAAACCCAGATATCAAAATCTTTATTCTGCGAAGAATGAGAGATTTCGATCCAGAACATGTTATCCAATTTTTAAAAGAAGCAATTAAAAATGAAAACGTAGAAATTCAAAACCAAGCAATCAATGCCATGAAATTCTTCCACGATCGTGGAACGATAAAATTCATTAAACCTTTCTTAAATAATGAAAACATAATGACCCAAGCTAACGCCCTAATTTCATTATGGCAATTCAAAGAAATGAGACCAGAATTACTCAAAAAATTTATCCAAATCATCAGTCAAAACTCCAGAGAAGTAACCTTAGCAACTTTATATATCATCTCCCAACTAAATTTTTATTGGGAATATAAATACGTCGATGAAAAATTAAAAAGTCACGATAAAGAAATTCAAACTATGGCAGCCCTGACAGAAATGGAGATTGGAAGAAAAAAAGGATTCAACATAATTATTGAAAACCTAGTTAAAAGAACTGATTATAGTAAAATCATCGCAAGAAATTTAAAAACCTGTCCAAAAAACAAAAAGCAAAAAATCTTAAAAACAATTAAGGAAAAATCTGAAGTTCAAATTGAAACTTGCATACAAATATTAAAAGAAACCTATTTAGATTTTAGCCTTGAAATCGAATACTTACTTGGCGATTCAACAAACTATCGAAGTATCTAATTATCCTTCTTCAAGACAGCTAAAAATGCTTCTTGAGGTAATTCAACTTTCCCCATCATCTTCATACGTTTCTTACCTTTTTTCTGCTTTTGTAGTAACTTTTTCTTACGACTAATATCACCACCATAAAGCCCAGCAGTTACATCTTTTCTATAAGCAGATAGTGTTTCACGTGCAACAATTTTTCCTCCAATTGCAGCTTGAATTGGAATAGCAAATTGCTGACGAGGAATCAATTCTTTCAATTTTTTTGTAATATCTCTACCGACATAAAAAGCATTATCACGATGAACAATTAAAGAAAGGGCATCAACAGAATCCCCAGCAATCAAAATATCCAATTTTACTAAATTTCCAACTCTATAGCCCAAAAACTCATAATTCATTGAAGCATATCCACTAGAGATACTTTTCAACGTATCATAAAAATCAACAATGATTGAAGCTAATGGAATTTCAAAAGTCAAAAGAACACGGTCTTTATCCAAATACTGCATATCTTTATTAAGACCACGTTTTTCAGAACACAATGACATAATTGCTCCAACATACTCACTTGGAACTAAAACTTCAATTTTAACCCAAGGTTCAGAAATTTCATCAATATGATTCGGATCAGGTAATTCTGAAGGACTAGAAATGATTTTTTCTTCACCATCAGCCATCTTAACGATATATGACACAGAAGGTGCTGTTACAATCAAGTCCAGATCATATTCCCGCTCTAAACGCTCCTGAACGATTTCCATATGCAGCAGCCCCAAAAACCCACATCTAAAACCATGCCCTAATGCACCTGACTGCTCAGGCTCAAAAGAAAGTGCACTATCATTAATTTGAAGTTTTTCTAAAGCAGATCGTAAAAGTTGATAATCATCTGCATCAGTACAAAAAACCCCAGCATAAACAAATGGCTTCACTTGCTTATAACCTGACAATGGTTTAGCCCCCTCTAAATCAACAGCAGACTTTCCAGCTTTCCACATTGTATCCCCAACTCTTGCTTCTCGAACAGATTTCAATCCGGTCACTACATAACCAACTTCACCGGGATGTAAAACTTTTGTCTGTTCATATTTTGGTCTAAAATAACCAACTTCTAAAACTTCTATATCTTTTTTCGTATTCAAAAAGTAAACTTTATCTCCTTTCTTCATCGATCCAGAAGTCAGTCGTACATAAGTTACTACTCCTTTATAAGGATCATAAATAGAATCAAAGATCAAAGCTTTCAATTCATCATCATCACTTGCCTTTTTTGGTGCAGGAACACGCTCAATAACAGCTGCCAAAACTTGTTCAACATTAGTCCCCTCTTTTGCAGAAACAGCAATAATTTCCTCTTTTTTTACCCCAAGTGCATCTTCAAGCTCCTTAGAGCGACCTTCAACATCAGCTGAAGGAAGATCAATTTTGTTTAAAACAGGAATAATCTCTAAGTCATGATCTAATGCCATATAACAATTTGCAAGCGTTTGAGCCTCAATTCCTTGAGTTGCATCAACAACAAGAATTGCACCTTCACAAGCAGCTAAACTCCGAGAGACCTCATAAGAAAAATCCACATGACCAGGAGTATCAATTAAATTCAAAATATAATCTTCTCCTTCATGGCTCCAATTCATTCTAACCGGCTGCAATTTAATCGTAATCCCTCTTTCTTGCTCCAATTCCATTGTATCAAGCAATTGTCCATGCTTCATATCTCTCTTCTGCAATGTTTTCGTAACTTCTAAAAACCTATCTGCCAACGTAGATTTCCCATGATCAATATGTGCAATGATACAAAAATTTCGAATTTTACTCTGATCCATAAAGACTCTTAAATTTGCGCTCATTCTAACAAAAAGCAACACCATTTCCAATCAAAGAAATGTAAATCCGGGGAATCGAAGCAAAGTCGATTCCCCCACTTAAATCATGACCGACATTCTGTAGCCACAATTATTATCGCTTGAGGTATTCTAGCCCATCCTCCCTAACTTCAAGCAAAGGAGAGAGTTCTGGAAGTTGTGTAATTGCCCCACAACCAGGACACTTAAACACAACCATTGGACATCCATGTTGTGGATTTTCTCTACCACTAACCAGATCCCGATTTAGATCTGAGAACCCCACTTCATAGACGGCCAGACAGCCATTGACACCTGAGCAAGTTACTCTAGTTCGCCAGATTTCACAAACTGCTCCATCCGATCGCCTAAAGCCCTGCTTAATCCTTTCCGCCATAGTTTCCTCCATACAAATCAGTTTGTTGGCAGAGGCCAAGATTACTTGGCGGAAACAGAATATGAGTTTTTAAAGATTTGTCAAATGATGAACCATGGCAATTGCAAAAAAACTTATTTTCTGCTAAAATTAGAGGATAACTAAAACAAAAATGCGTTTCAAAGTACCACAAAATGTACAAAGAGAAGATACAATCGTTGGACCATTAACACTAAAACAACTAGTTATTCTAGGTCTTGGTGGAGGTATCGCATATGCAATTCAAGTAGTTATGGCTAGAAACGGGCTTCCATTAGAAGTTTGGATTCTACCAGTAGTAATTATCGGGGGTATCACATGTGCATTTGCCTTTTTAAAAATCCACAATTTACCATTCCACCTTTATCTTATGAGCTTAATTGCATATCACTTTTTACCAAAAAAAAGAATATGGATACAAGGATCAGATAGTCCTTTCATAAGTAGCTTTCAAAGAAAAAAAGAGAGTCAAAAAAAAGAAACAAAAAAAGTAGAAAAAAAAGAAAGAAGTATTGAAGAACTCACAGGAATTCTTGATTCAGCTGGAAAGAAAGAATTAAGCGAAGAAGAAAAGAAAAATGGACTAGAAAAAATTATAAATCAAAACTACCAAGATAAACAAAAATAAAATGGGACTATTAGATTTTATTGCACCAGGCAAAAAGAAACGAAATGAAGTAAGTGAAAAAACAAGTAC